>JBMLRS010000084.1:0-12987 GCA_049240905.1 Elsteraceae bacterium | reverse complement strand
TTAGGTCTGTGTATTTGACAAACAAACCCTCATCCTGAGCCTGTCGAAGGATGGGCAAACTCTCCAAGGGTCTCCGCTTCGGGACCCTCGACAAGCTCAGGGTGAGGGGAAGAGTTTGACGCGCGGGGCTGAATATTTGAATCGGGCGGATTTTCGCCCTTGATCTGGCTCCCCATCCTGGTCAAGGCGGCCTGCACGGCGTTCTGCGTCGTGCTCGCCGCCTCGCTGGCGCAGCGGTTGGGGCCGTTCTGGGGCGGCTTGATCGCGACCTTGCCGGTCTCTTCCGGCCCGGCCTATGTGCTGCTGGCGCTGGAGCATGACGCCGCCTTCATCGAGACCGGCTCGCTGGGTGGCTATGCGGCGAACGTCGGCACCGCGGTCTATCTCACCATCTACGGCCTGCTGGCGGCCAAGCGGTCGCTGGCGGTCGCGGTCGGCGCGGCGCTGGCCGGCTGGGGGCTCGTCAGCTATCTGACGCTGCAGGTGGATTGGACGCCGTTCACGGCGACCCTCAGCAACATCCTTGTCTACGCCGTCGCCTTCCGTCTGCTCTTGCCGGTTGAGCGCGCAGCGCTTGGCGCGGTGATGACGGCGCCCAGCCGCTGGTACGACGCGCCGCTGCGCGCGGCCTTCGTGGTGACCTTCGTGCTGACCCTGGTCACCGCCAGCGACAGCCTGGGGCCGCTCGCCACTGGCGTGATGGCGGTGTTTCCGGTCAGCCTCACCAGCCTGTTCCTCTTGCTGAAGCCGCGCGTCGGGGGGCTGGCCACCGCGCTTTTGGCGGTCAACGCGCTGCGCGGGATGGTGGGGTTCGGCCTGATGATGCTGACCCTGCATCTGGCGATCGCGCCGATCGGCCTGGTCCCGGCGATGATCGCCGCCCTCTGCGTTTCGCTGCTCTGGTCGCTGGGGATGCTGCTGCATCGACGAAGAGGGGCTACGCGTCGCCCTCCAGCATGAAGGTCTCGCTGTCGGAATCGTAGGCGTAGATCTCGGCGTGGCGGCCCCAGTCGATCAGGGTCTCCAGCACGTCCTCCGCCACCTCCTCGCTCAAGCGATCCTCCAGTTCCGGCAGGAAGCGGGATTTCGGCGCGCGGTGACGCGGGCGATCCTTCAGCACTGCGCAGATATGGGCGGCCATCGGCACGTTGCGCAGCAGATGGGCGGCGAACAGCTCCTTGCGCTCGACGATGTCGGCCTCGGCGTATTGCCGGCCGGCGGCGGTCAGTTCGATGTCGCCGCTCGCGACATGGGCCAGGCCCAGCAGTTGCAGCGCCTCGATCAGCGGGAACAGATCGTCCACGCCAAGGTTCTGATAATCGGCTAGCACGGGCAGATCGGCCCGCCCGCCGAACTGGGCCTCCATCAGAGTTTCGATCAGCGCGGCGATCTGCTGAATTTTGGCCGGCGGCACGCGGAAGCCGAGCCCGACGCCGGCCTCGCCCTTCACCCCGCGCTTGCCCACTTCGCCGGTTGGGCGGGTGGTCAGCAGCGTGTAGACCTGATCGACGATGTCGCGAAAACCCTGGCTGTTCCAGTCGCGCGGCCGGGGCAGGGGCACCGGGATCTCCGCGCGGATGCGGCCCGGATCGCTGCTGAACACCACGATGCGGTCGGCCATCTCAACCGATTCTTCGATGTTGTGGGAGACCAGCAGGATGCTCTTGGTCGGGATCTTCTGCTCCAGCCACAGATCCACCAGATCGCCGCGCAAGGTTTCCGCCGTCAGCACGTCCAATGCGGAGAAGGGCTCGTCCAGCAGCAGCAAGTCCGGATTGATCACCAAAGCCCGGGCGAAGCCCACGCGCTGGCGCATGCCGCCGGACAGCTCCTTGGGATAGGCGTTCTCGAACCCGTCCAGCCCGATCAGATGGATCGCCTCTTCGGCGCGGCGGCGGCGCTCCTCCTTGGAGATCTTCAGCGCCTCCAGCCCCAGCTCAACGTTCCCCTGCACGGTCAGCCAGGGAAACAGGGCGAAGCTCTGGAACACCATGCCGGCGCCGCGCACCGGCCCGTTCACCGGGCTGCCGCGATAGCTGATGCTGCCGTCGGTCGCGTCCGACAATCCCGCGATCAGGCGCAGGAAGGTGGATTTTCCGGAGCCTGACTTGCCCAGGATGGCGACGATCTCGCCTTCGCGCACTTCGAAGTCGATGTGGTCCAGCACCAGACGGCCGTTATGGTCGGGCGTCTGATAGGTCTTTGTGACCTGGCGGACCGAGAGCAGGGCGGGGTTGTTCATCGGGGTCAATCCAGGCGCTGCCGTTCGGCGGCGACGTCATAGAGCCGGCGCCAGAACAGGCGGTTGAAGACGGTCACGAACAGACAGAGCATGGCGATGCCGAGCGCGATGCGCGGGAAGTCGCCCGCTTCGGTCGCCTTGGCGATATAGGCCCCGACTCCGGTCGCGGTCAGGGTGGTGTCGCCCCATTTCACCACTTCCGACACGATGCTGGCGTTCCAGCTGCCGCCGGCGGCCGTCACCGCGCCGGTGATGTAGGCCGGGAAAATGCCGGGCAGGATCAGCCGCCGCCACCACAGCCATTTGGTCACCCCCAGATTGCCCGCCACGTAATGCAGGTCGCGCGGCAGGGCCAGGGCGCCGGAGATCACGTTGAACGCGATGTACCATTGCGTGCCCAGGATCATCAGCGGGCTGACCCAGATCTCCACGTTCAGGTCGAACTTCACGATCAAAACCACCGCGATCGGGAAGAACATGTTGGCGGGAAAGGCCGCCATGAACTGCACGATCGGCTGCGCCACCACCGCCACGCGCGGCCTGAGCCCGATCCAGACGCCGACCGGGACCCAGATCAGGGTCGCCAGCGCGATCAGGATCAGCACCCGCGCCGCGGTCGCCATCGCCAGCAGAAACACCGTCCACACCTCGCCCAGGGTCAGCGAGGCGGCGATGAAGCGGTAAAGTTCGAAGGCGGACCAGACCGCGCCGACGATCAGCAGCCCGTTCCACAGGAACACGGTCGTGCGGCCGATGCGCGGATCCAGCGGCGCGCTGGCCGGGGCGATCACCTTCCTGGCGTCGCCCGATCGGTTGGCCAGCGCCGAGATCCAACCCTGCAGCGCCTCGATCGACGCGCGCGCGAAGGCCACCACGCCGGCGCGCTGGAGGGCGATCAGGAACCAGGGCCGCTCCATCTCCTCGTCCGGCGCCTGCTCCGCCCGGAATTTGGAGGACCAAGCCAAGAGCGGGCGGAAGAACAGCTGGTCGTAGATCAAGATCACCACCAGCATGGTCAGTACCGCCCAGCCGACCGCAGCGATGTCCTTCTGGTCGATCGCCTGCGCGATGTAGGAGCCGACGCCGGGCAAGAGGATGGTCTGGCCGGACACCGTGATCGCCTCCGACGCGACCACGAAGAACCAGCCGCCCGAGACCGACATCATCATGTTCCACACCAGATTCGGCATGGCGTGCGGCACTTCCAGCCGCCAGAAGATCGCCCAGTTGCTCAAATGGAACATGCGCGAGGCTTCCTTCAGCTCGCCCGGCACCGTCCGGAACGACTGATAGAGGCTGAAGGTCATGTTCCAGGCCTGGCTGGTGAAGATCGCGAAGATCGACGCGCACTCGACCCCCAACAGACTGCCGGGGAAAAGGCCGATGAAGCCGGTCACGGTGATGGTGAGGAAACCCAGGATCGGCACGGACTGCAGAATGTCCAACACCGGGATCAGCAGCTTCTCCGCCTGCCGGCTCTTCGCCGCCAGGGCCGCGTAGGCGAGGCTGAAGGCGAGAGCCACGCCGAGAGCCGCGAACATGCGCAGCACCGTGCGCAGCGCGTAATAGGGAAGATAGACAGGGTCCAGATCGATCGGCAGCGGGTCGCCGACGTGATAGGGCGTGTCCATGTCACGCCCACCCCAGGCGAACAGGAAGATGACGATCAGGACCAGCGGCAGCGCCACCAGATCCCAACTGTTCATCCGAAGCCGTCGCGGCCAACTGCCGACGGGCAATCCCCAGAATGACGCCAAATTCCTGTCCTCTTCGTCGCCGCCGGCCAGACAAGCGCCGGGACCTTACTCCCGTGCGGAGGGGATCGGCTACCGACATCGGCGACCGATTCTGCGTCAAAATTTGGGTGCGCGCTTCCGTCGCTCTTCTGTCAGGGCCGGCGGCGGGGCATCATCGCGACGTGACGAGGCCAGTTGCGAATCACACTCGTTGCAAACTGACGCGAAACTGCCATATCTATCCCATGCCCGCTGACAAGCTCACCCTTCTGGATCGCCTCACACAGGCCGGACTACGCCCAACCCGGCAGCGCCTCGCCTTGGCCGGCCTGTTGTTCGGCGAGTGCGACCGCCATGTGACGGCGGAAGCCCTGCACGCTCAGGCGATGGAGGCCGAGATCGGCGTCTCGCTGGCGACGGTCTACAACACGCTCCACCAGTTCACCCGTGCGGGTCTGCTGCGCGAAGTGGTGGTGGAGGCTGGACGCTCCTATTTCGACACCAATATCAGCGATCATCACCACTTCTTCATCACCGACCTCGGCCAGTTGATCGACATCGACGGCGCGTCGGTGGCGGTGTCCGGGCTGCCATCCGCCCCCGGCGGTCTGTCGGTGGAGCGGGTCGACGTGGTCATCCGGCTGCGGTCTGACGCCGCAGCGGCGCAATAAGAAATTTTAGAACCTTTCTAATCTGTTGACCTCTCCCCAGGCGCGGGCCATATAAGGCCTGCTTCGGCGTCGATCCTCGTCCCGAAGCCGTATTTCGTCTGATGAAGGGAGAGCACCATGCCGTCGCTCAAGGGCACGAAGACTGAGAATAACCTGAAGGAAGCCTTCGCCGGCGAGAGCCAGGCCAACCGCCGTTACCTGTACTTCGCTCAAAAGGCCGACGTGGAAGGCTACAACGACGTCGCCTCCGTGTTCCGCTCGACCGCTGAAGGCGAGACCGGCCACGCTCACGGCCATCTGGAGTTCCTGGAGGAGACCGGCGACCCCGCGACCGGCGAGCCGATCGGCCCGACCAACCTGAACCTGAAGGCCGCCATCGCCGGCGAGACGCACGAGTACACCGACATGTATCCGGGCATGGCGCGCACGGCTCGCGAAGAAGGCTTCGACGAGATCGCCGACTGGTTCGAGACCCTGGCGAAGGCTGAAAAGTCGCACGCCGGCCGTTTCACCAAAGCGCTTGAGTCGATGGCGTAAGTCGATCCGGGCGGGGCGGGCGTCTATCTTGGCGTCCGCCCCGCCCGATCTTCCTTTTTTGAGGGCGCGGATATGAGAGAAGGCAGCCTGGAAGCCCCCGTTCGGCATCCTATCCCCTGGCAGGACCCTGACTTTTACGACGTTGAGAAGCTGGACGCGGAGATGCGCCGCGTGCTCGACATCTGTCACGGCTGCCGTCGCTGCTTCAATCTGTGCGACAGCTTCCCGCGCCTCTTCGACCTCGTCGACGCCGCCCCGTCCGAGGAGCTGGACACCGTAAAGTCCGAAGATTTCAAGCCGATCGTGGACGCCTGCACGCTCTGCGATCTGTGCTTCATGACCAAATGCCCTTATGTGCCGCCGCATGAGTTCAACCTCGACTTCCCGCATCTGATGCTGCGCTACCGCGCGGTGGAGCAGAAGCTGGGCAAGGGGGCGCCCGCTATGACGGCGCAGCTGACCGAGACCGACCGCAACGGCAAGCTGGCGAGCTACGCCGCGCCGATCGCCAATTGGGCCTCGGATTTGAAGAACAACACGACGCGCCCGCTGCTGGAGAAATTCGCCGGCGTTGATCGCAACGCCGCCTTGCCGAAGTTCCACGGCAAGACCTTCACGATGCGCGCGAAGGACGAAGTTCCCGTCGTCAATCGCGAGGCGCCGGGCTTTGGCCGCAAGGCCGTGCTCTACGCCACCTGCTTTGTGAACTTCAACAACCCGGACATCGGAACCGCCGCGCGCCGCGTGCTGGCGCATAACGGCGTCGAGACCGAGGTGGTCTATCCCCGCTGCTGCGGCATGCCGCAGCTGGAGCAGGGCCGCATCGATCGGGTGGCCGAGAGCGCCAAGGCCGTGGCCGAAGATCTGGCTCCCTGGATCGAGAAGGGCTACGATGTGATCGCGCTGATCCCGTCCTGCGCCCTGATGCTGAAGTTCGAGTGGCCGCTGATCCTGCCCAACGACGCGGGCGTCAAGAAGCTGTCACAGGCGACGTTCGACCTCTCCGAATATGTCGTGGACATCTCCAAGCGCGCCGGCCTTGCGCCGGGCCTGAAGGCGCCGGAAGGCGGGATCACCGTCCATATCGCCTGCCACGCCCGCGCCCAGAACATGGGCCAGAAAGCCGCCGAGCTGCTGCGCCTGATCCCCGGCGCCGACGTCGCGGTGATCGAGCGTTGCTCCGGCCATGGCGGCTCCTGGGGCGTCATGAAGGAGAATTTCGACATCGCGCTGAAGGTCGGCAAGCCGGTCGCCAAGACCGCCTTGACTCAAGCCAAGCGCGAGGTCGTCTCGGAATGCCCGCTCGCGGGCGAACATATCCTGCAGGGCATGCACAAGCTGGATGGAAGCGCGGCCATCCCGGCGACCTCCCTGCATCCCATCGAAGTCTTCGCCCGCGCCTACGGACTTTAAACCATGTCAGCCATCAGCAAGCGCCAGATCCTGCGCAACGACATCATGCCCACGGCGGAATACGCCAAGATCCGCGCGAACATCCGCCGCGAAGTGGTCGATCTGAAGAAACAGCGCCGCGTCGCCATCGGCCCGCACGCCACCTTCCATTTCGAGAGCTACCAGACCATGTGGCTCCAGGTGCATGAGATGCTCTACATCGAAAAGGGCGGCGTGGAGCAGATCGAGGGCGAACTCGAAGCCTACAACCCGATGATTCCGAACGGCTCCGAACTCACCGCCACCGTGATGTTCGAGATCCCCGATCCCGATCGCCGCAAGGCCGTGCTGGGTTCGCTGGGCGGGATCGAGGAGACCGCCTTCATCTCCATCGCCGGCGAGACCATCAAGGGCGTCGCCGAGGCTGACCAGGACCGCACCAACGCCGCCGGCAAGGCGTCCTCGGTGCAGTTCATCCACTTCCCCTTCACCAAGGCTCAGATCGAGGCTTTCCGCCAGCCCGGCGCGGAAGTGGTCTTGGGCTTCAAGCACCCGAACTACGGCCACATGTTGACGCTTCCGGAAAGCGTGCGTCAGGCCCTGTCGGCTGATTTCGAGTAAAAAACAAACTGAATCAGTCATTGCGAGGCCGGCGGTTTGCGCAGCGCGCAAATTGCCGGTCCAAAGCGATCTCCTGGGTTCAACGTGACCTGCGTTTCATTCAGCGTATCACGTTGTTCTGACTAGATTGCTTCGGCTTCGCCTCGCAATGACCATTTCAAGAAGCGATTGGCGCGCTCAGTTCTTCACCCTCTCGCCCTCATAGGCGCCCCAGAAGGCGACGCGCGGCAACCAGCCGCGCTTTCCCTTGACGTCGACGCGGCACCAGTCGCCGTCGCATTCCATGAGAGAGGCGATCACGCCGGGCTCGACGATCGCAACCACCGAGGCGGTCGGGTCGGCCCTGCGCCGAATCTCGCGCGGCTTGCCAACGACGATCGCCGTGCGTTTGCCGCTCAGCATCATTTGATGCACCCAGCCTTCGGTGCCCTGCACGTCGCGCACGCGCCGCCAGGTTTCGAACTCGGCGATGATCTCGACCGGCATGGTCGGTTTGGTGAGCACCCAGTCGATCGGGTAGTTCGCGCCTGGGCCGGTGCGCAGATTCACTTCGCCCGACTTCAGCGACGCGAAACGGGGCAGCGGCAACTCCTTGCCGTCGCGATCGGTCGCGCCCAACGCGATTGAAGACGAAAACGCCAGAGCGAGGGCGATGATCGAGGCGAATCTGTGCGCGCGCATGTTCTTTGCTATAACCAAACCGCCTAAAGCTTTCCAGCGCTCCGTGCGGGCGGTTTTGCGCTAAATTGCTGCGGCGCCACAAAGAATCCCTGTCACGAGCGGCTTGACCGGCCGTCGCATTTGCCTGATCTATCGACCCATGCCACGCCGTCGCCCGCGCGTCTTCGTCACGCGCAAACTTCCCGATCCCATCGAAACCCGGATGATGGAGCTGTTCGACACGCGGCTCGCAGACGGCGACCAGCCTTTGTCGCGCGAGGCGCTGGCCGCCGCGATGGCGGAGTATGACGTGCTGGTGCCCACCGTGACCGATCGGATCGACGCGTCGCTGATCGCCGAGGCCGGCCCGCAGATGAAGCTGATCGCCAGCTTCGGCGCCGGCGTTGACCATATCGATCTGCCGGCGGCGCGCGCCAAGACCATCGCGGTCACCAACACGCCCGGCGTCTTGACCGAGGACACGGCCGACGTGGCCATGGCTCTGATCCTCGCGGTCTGCCGGCGCATCGGCGAGGGCGAACGGCTGATGCGCGCGGGCGGTTGGACCGGCTGGGCGCCCGGCGCCATGCTCGGCCGCCGCATCCGCGGCAAGCGCCTGGGCATCATCGGCATGGGCCGGATCGGCACGGCGCTGGCGCAGCGCGCCTCCGCCTTCGGCCTCGCGATCCATTATCACAGCCGGCGCCGCCTCGACGCGCAGTTCGAGGCCGAGCTGGAGGCGACCTATTGGGAGAGCCTGGACCAGATGCTCGCCCGCATGGACATCGTCTCGGTCAATTGCCCGCACACGCCGGCGACGTTCCATCTGTTGTCGGCGCGGCGCTTGAAGCTGATGCAGCCCCACGCCGTGCTGATCAACACGGCCCGGGGTGAGACGATCGACGAATCAGCGCTGATCGATCTGCTGGCGCAAGGCCGGCTCGGCGGCGTCGGTCTTGATGTCTATGAGCATGAGCCGAAGGTCGATCCGCGCCTGTTGACCCTGGATTCGGTGGTGGCCCTGCCGCATATCGGCTCCGCCACCCTGGAGGGTCGGATCGAGATGGGCGAGAAGGTGATCGTGAACATCCGCGCCTTCTCCGACGGACACCGCCCCCCGGATCGTGTGATCGAAGGCATCACGCGGTAAGGCGACCCCACTCCTCCTCACCCTGAGCCCGTCGAAGGGCGATGCTTCGACAAGCTCAGCATGAGGGAGTTTGGGCCGCCCAATCCAATTGCTTCCTCACCCTGAGCCTGTAGAAGGGTCGCGCAAACTCTCCGCTGCGCGTCGTTCACACAAACAGCGTCTCGAAATCCTTGGCCCGCGTCAGGAACGTGACGGCTCCGCCGACAGCGACGCCGGGCGCAAGCTGATCTGGCTTGAGATCCGCCAACGCGACCGCCAGTTCGCAGGCCAGACGCTCCACGCCCAGCGCGTCGATCGCCTCCAGCAGTTCCGGGAACCCCGCGATCTTCGCCGCCTCGCAGCGGGCCTGAAACGCCTCCGCGCCGGGCAGACCGCGCCAACCGGGAGCCGTGGTCGCCGTCAGAATGGCGGGGCCGGCGAAGAACAGAATCACCTTGCGGTCGATCGCCGCCGCCGCCGCCGCCAGCACCAGCGCGTAATGCGCGCGGTCGGGCTGGTCGCTGTGCAGCGCCAGGGCGAGGCCCTTAGACATGCTTGATCGTCGCCTTCGGCCCGCAGAGCGCGCAGTCCGGATCCCGCGGCAGGCGAATCTTCTGGAAGCGGGAGTCGAGCGCCGAATAGAGCAGCATCGATCCGGACAGGGAGTCGCCGATCCCCAGCAACTCCTTCACCGCCTCCAGCGCCTGCAGGCTGCCCATCACGCCGACCAGCGCGCCAATCACGCCCGCGGTGGCGCAGGTCGGCGCCAGGGAAGACGGCGGCGGCTCCGGCAGGAAACAGCGATAGCAAGGATGCGGCGCGCCCTGATGCGCCTTGTAGACGCTCATCTGCCCATCGAAGCCCACCGCGGCGGCCGAAACCAGGGGCTTGCCCGCCAGATAGCAGGCGTCGTTGGCGAGGTAGCGGGTGTCGAAGTTATCGGACGCGTCGATCACCAGATCATAGCGGCTGACCAGATCCATCGCGTTGGCGCGGTCGAAGCGCTGGGGATGTCGCTCGATTGAGACGTCGGCGTTGAGGGCGGTCAGGGCGTCGGCCGCGCTGTCCACTTTCAGGCGATCGACGCCGCTCGAATCATGGATGATTTGGCGTTGCAGGTTGGAGAGGTCGACCCGGTCATGGTCCAAAACGCCGATATGGCCGACGCCGGCGGCGGCGAGATAGAGCAGGGCCGGGGCGCCGAGGCCGCCGGCCCCGATCACCAACACGCGGGCGTCCAGCAAGCGACGCTGGCCGACTCCGCCGATCTCCCGCAGCACGATATGGCGCGCGTAGCGTTGGATCTGCGTTTCGCTGAAGTCTGACATTCGCTGGTTATAGCGGCGTCGGGGAGCCGTCTCAAACGAATGCGGCCCCGCCAGTCGCCCGGCAGGGCCGTCTTTGCTTCATGTCCCCAGCGCGCGTAGGACGCGGCGGCTTATTCGGCCGCCTTGATCACCGGGCTGTTGACCAGCGAGGCGACCGTGATCCGATCGAGCTGGGCGGTCATGTCATTGTCCAAGCGCCACCAGAGCGGGGCCAGGACCTGACGCGCCACCGTGTTCGGCGCGGCGTCCTTGTCGGGCTGCCGGCTGCCGGCGATCACGCGGGCGATGTCGCCCAGCGTAACCTGAGCGGCGTCGTTGCCCAGCCGGTAGCCGCCGCGCGGACCGCGGGTGCCGGAGAGGATGCCCGTGCGGGTGAGCAACTGGAGGATCGGCTCCAGGCTCCGGCGCGGGGTGCCCTGGCGCGCCGTGATGTCGGCGGCCTGCACGGCGCTCTTCGTGCCGTAATAGGCGATGTCGATGACCGCTTCCACGGCGACCATGAGGCGCCGAGAGAGAGCGAGGTGAAGGACGGGGGGGCGGGCTGTGTTTTTCATGCCCTGAGTATCAGCGTGAAATGCTTAACAAACAGTTAAGCGGCGTAGAACATTCCTATAATTCCTACGCAGGTAGGAAGGCTTGCGCCACCCGTTCCGCCAATTTCTCTGAAACCTTTTGTTTCGAAAGGGTTGGCCAGGCTTCCGCGCCGTTCTGGTCGATCAGCAGCACCGTGTTTTCGGTCCCGCCAAACACGGAAGTGCCAGGTGAAACGTCGTTCGCGACGATCCAATCGCATCCTTTTCTTAACCTTTTGGCCGAGGCTTTCGCCGCGACGTCGCCGGTTTCGGCGGCGAATCCGATCACCAGAGACGGTCGATCCGAGGTTTTGCGCGCGATTGCGGCCAGGATGTCCGGATTCTCAACAAGCTTGAGCGTCGGCACGACCCCGTCCTGTTTCTTAATCTTTGTCGTCGGCGCCTCGGCTGCGCGCCAGTCGGCCACCGCAGCCGCGAAAACGGCGACGTCGACCGGCAAGGCCCCAAGGCAGGCGTCGAGCATCTGGGCGGCGGTCTCGATCCGCGTCACTTTGACGCGGAATGGGTCCGGCTCCTGAGTCGGTCCGGTGACCAGCTCCACTTCGGCGCCCAGATCGGCCAAAGCCTGCGCGATCGCGTGGCCCTGCTTGCCGGAGGAGCGGTTGGTCATGTAGCGCACGGGATCCAGCGGCTCGATCGTCGGCCCGCTGGTGACCAGAGCCCGCTTCCCCTTCAAGGGCTGCGGGCGCGGCGTCAGGATCTCGGCGACGGCGGCGATGATGGTCTGCGTCTCCGCCAGGCGCCCGCTGCCGATCTCGCCGCAGGCGAGGTCGCCGTCCTCGGGACCGACGCGCCGCACGCCGCGCCGCTCCAGAAGCGCGATGTTGGCCTGGGTCGCGGGATGCCCCCACATCCGCACGTTCATCGAGGGGGCGACCAGGATCGGCTTGTCGCTGGCCAGCAGCACGGTCGCGGCCAGATCATCGGCCATGCCCGCCGCCATGCGCGCCAACAGGTTGGCGCTGGCCGGGGCGACCAGGATCAGGTCCGTCTCGCGCGACAGGCGGATATGACCCATCTCCGCTTCGTCCTTGAGCGAGAACAGATCAGTGAAGACCGGGTTTTCGGACAGGGCGGCGAAGGTCATGGGCGTCACGAACTTCTGCGCGCCCTCGGTGACCACGCAGCGCACCTCGACGCCGCGGTCGCGCAGTCGTCGGATCAGCTCGCAGGCCTTGTAGGCGGCGACGCCGCCGGAGACGATCAGCAGGACGCGCTTGCCTTCCAGCATCTCAGCCGCCCGCCAGCATCGCTTGGATCGCGCCATAGGCGGCGGCGACGATCATGAGGTTCAAGGCGGCGAAGGCGATCAGGAAGCCAGGGCCGCGCCTGTCCGCCGCGCTCATGTAGCTGAACGCATACCAGATCCGTCCGATCAGCCAGGCGACGCCCAAAGTCAGCGCCAAGCCGGCGCTGGTCAGAAAGGCGCAGAGCAGAATCGCCGCCAGGAAGGGAACCAGATGCTCGAGCGTGTTCATTTGCACGCGGAACGCCCGCTCGAACTCCGGATGGCCAAGCGTGGCGGGGGCGGGGATGTTGTGGCGCACCCGCATGCGCCCGCAATTCACCATCACCCCGATATAGAAAGCCAGACTGGCCAGAACCACCAGGTAAACGCCGTTCAGCATGCTCAGGCTCCCACGAGCGCCATGAACAGAAGCAATAGCAAGATCGCGGCGACATACCAACCGGCCGCCGTCCAGCGGCGCGACCGGCCCTCGTTGAGCGCGGCGGCGAGCGCGCGCACCGTCGCCGGATGGAGGCGCACGCCGCCTTCGGACAGATCGCCCATCACGCCGTCCAGCTTCTCCAGCACTCGAGGGGCGCGCTCCATCGTCGCCATCAGCGATTCCGCCGAATGGCGAACCCGCGCCAGCGGTCCACGATGCTCCGCCATCCAATCCTCGATCAGCGGGCGGGCCAGGGTCCACATATTCACGTCCGGGTCGAGCCGCCGGCCCACGCCCTCGGCCACCACCATGGATTTCTGCAGCAGGAGCAACTGCGGCTGGGTCTCCATCTGGAAGGTCTCGGTCACTTCGAAAAGCTGGGCCAGCAGCCGACCCACGCTGATCTCC
>JBMLRS010000083.1:0-18671 GCA_049240905.1 Elsteraceae bacterium | reverse complement strand
CGGGCCGCGCCGCCTCCATCAACGTGATCCCGTCCACGACGGGTGCGGCCAAGGGCGCCGGCGGTTGAATGTCGCGCGCGGTCGGCGCGGCGGCGACCGGCTGGGCCGGGGCCGGGATGGAAGGGGCGGGCGCCGGCAACGCGATGCTCGGCGGCAGCGGGGCCGCGACCGCGGCGCCGGCGAGGCTTGGCCAGGAGCTGCTCGGGGAGGGCGCTGGGGCGGGCGCGGCGGCGACCGGAGCTGGGGTCGGAGGCGTCGCGCGCTCTCCCAGGGCGGGCGGCAACAACAGCTGCGAACGCGGGGCCTGTGCCGGCGCGGCCCGCACGCCGCTGGCGAGCGGGGCGACCGGAGGCGTCGGCAGTAAGGCCGGTGCAGGCGCAGGCGTGGGGATCGGCGTCAGCGTCGGCGGAGGAGCCAAAGCGAGCTGCGGCGCCGGCTCGGGAGCCGGCGGGCGCAGCGTCGGCGCGGTCATCAAGCGGGAGCGCGGCGCCTCAGCTGGAGCGGGCCTCACGGCCGGGGCGGCGGCCATCGCGGTCATCGGCGGCAGCCGCAAGGTCGGCGTGGACGACGGGGGCGGGACCGGCGGCGCGGCCGCGATCATCGGCGCCGGAGCGGGCTGGGCGCCGCCGGGCAGCAGCAGACGCGACTTCGGCGCGGCGGCGGGCGCTTGCGCCACAGCGCGCGGGGCGGGCTGCGCGGAAGGGCGCGCCGGGTTGGCCATGCCGCGCGGCGGACGCAGCAACAAGCTGGCGATGCTGGGCGCAGGCCCCAGGCTCTCCAGCACCGAATCGTCGATCGTCACCCGGCTGCGGGCCTGGGCGTCTCCGCCCATCACCATCGCCAGCACCATCGCGATCGCCAGGGTCGACGCGATTCCCGCGTCCGGACGCCGCGATCGAGCGGCGCTACGAGGGGCGTTTGGCGCGCTTTCGGGCGCGATCGGGTCGGTTGCCGGGAACAGACGAACTCGCATGATCACCCTGCGTTTTGTCGAGGTCGCCACACTATCGGACCCGCCCGTTGGGGACAATGCGGCTCGGAAAAATTCACCGCTTTAAGCCGGGATTATTCTGTAGAAGCTTCATCAACGGGCCGTGCATGTTGGCGCTGCCGGCCAGGAAGTTCGGCGAAGTGATCAGACCCTTGGCGCCGTTGATCTCAGTGACGAAGCCGCCCGCCTCGCGCACCAGAAGGATGCCCGCCGCGACGTCCCAGGGCTTCAGGCCATATTCGAAATAGGCGTCAAACCGCCCGGCGGCGACGAAGGCCAGATCCAGCGCCGCCGCGCCCATGCGCCGCACGCCGGATGTCGCGGCCATCACCGGGGCCAGCTTCGCCAGATAGGCCGGGTGATCGCCCACGCCGATGAAGGGCATGCCCGTGCCGATCACGGCGCTGGTCAGGTCGCTGCGGCCGGAAACGCGCAGGCGGCGATCGTTCAGATAGGCGCCGGCGCCGCGCTCCGCCCAGAAATTCTCATGCGTCACGGGATTATGGACGACGCCGGCGATCAGATCGCCTTCCTTCTCCAGCGCGACCGAGATCGCGAAATGCGGGATGCCGTGCAGGAAGTTTGTGGTGCCGTCCAGCGGGTCGATGATCCAGCGGTGGCGTCCGTCCTTGCTGGGGATCTCCGCGCTTTCCTCCATCAGGAAGCCGTAGTCCGGACGGGCGCGCTGCAGCTCCTGGCGCAGCAGGCGTTCGGCCTGGATGTCGGCCTGGCTGACGAAATCGCCGGGGCCCTTGCGCGAGACCTGCAGCTGCTCGACCTCGCCGAAATCATGCGCGAGGCTGCGCGCGGCCTTCTCCACGGCCTTCTGCATCACGGTGATCAGCGGGGATTGGGCGGCCATGGCGCGTGTGCTCTTCCAGAAAATAAAACGGGGCGCGCGCGGACGGCGGCGCCCTCGCCCGCACCGATAGATGCGGGCGGAGTTTGTCGATTTAGCGGCGAAGGCCGGGGCTTAGCCCTTCGCGCGCTCCACATAAGAGCAATCGGCCGTGTTCACGACGATCCGGGTGCCGGCTTCGATATGCGGCGGGATCATCACGCGCAGGCCGTTGTCCAGCTTGCCCGGCTTGTAGGAGGAAGAGGCGGTCTGCCCCTTCACCACCGGATCGGCCTCCATCACCGTGGCGATCACGGTCTGCGGCAGATCGACCGAGACGGCGGCGCCTTCGTAGGTGGAGATCATCACCTTCATGCCGTCCTGCAGGAAGGCGGCGGTGTCGCCCATCAGCTCGCGCGGCACGACCAGCTGTTCGTAGGTCTCTTCGTCCATGAAGGTCAGGGTTTCGTCGTCGCCGAACAGGTACTGATAATCCTTGTCGTCGATGCGCACGCGCTCGACCTGTTCGCCGGAACGGAATTTCTCGTTCAGCTTCACGTCGTCGCGCACGCCGCGCAGCTCCACCTGAACGAAGGCGCCGCCTTTGCCGGGCGAGACGTGCTGCGCGCTGATCACGGAGAACAGCTTGCCGCGATGCTCAAGCACGTTGCCCTTGCGGATGTCATTGGCGTTGATCTTCATGACTTTGATACCAGGACGAAAGAGAGGTCGGGGAAAATGAGGCCGTCATCTAACCGATACGAAGGCCAGGGACAACAGCCCCTGCAGTGGTGGCGGCCTGAAATTTTCGCGCGGCGGCGCAATTTCTTGGCGCAGCGCGGCGAAATCACCCGCGCGCTGCGCGGCTGGTTCCTGGCGCAGGGCTTCGAAGAAGTGGAGACTCCGGCCTTGCAGGTGATGCCCGGCGCGGAGCCGCATCTCTTCGCCTTCGCCACTGTCCTGACCACGCCGGGCGGCGAGTCCAGCCCCCGCTATCTGCACACCTCGCCCGAATTCGCGATGAAAAAGCTGCTGACGGCCGGCTTGCCCAAGATATTTCAATTGGCGCGCACCTATCGCAACGCCGACCGCTCGGCCACCCATTCCCCGGAGTTCACCATGCTGGAATGGTACCGCGCGGAGCCGCGCTACGAGGCGCTGATCGAGGATTCGATCGGGCTGATCCGCGCCTGCGCCGCGGCCTGCGGCGCAACCGCGCTCACCTGGGGCGGAATCACCTGCGATCCCTTCGCCGAATGGCGGGTGATCAGCGTCGCCGACGCGTTTCAAGAATGGGCCGGGGTCGACCTCATGGCGACCATCCCCGACGGTCGGACCGGGAACGCGGAAGCCCTTGGCGCGGCCGCCCGCGCCTGCGGAATCGAGCCGCATGACGGCGATGATTGGGAGACGATCTTCTTCCGCATCTTCCTCGACCGGATCGAGCCGCATCTGGGCCATCCGGTCCCGACCGTGCTGAAGGATTACCCGCTGGCCATGGCCGCGCTCGCCCGTCCGAAGCCGGAGGATCCAAGGCTGGCCGAACGGTTCGAGATCTTCGTCTCCGGCCTGGAGCTGGCCAACGCCTTCGGCGAACTGACCGACGCCGCCGAACAGCGCCGCCGCCTGATCGACGACATGGCGAGGAAGCGCGCGCTTTACGGCCAGGATTGGCCGATCGACGAGGATTTCCTCGACGCCCTGGCGTTCGGGATGCCGCCCAGCGCCGGCATCGCGCTGGGCTTCGACCGGCTGGTCATGCTGCTGACCGGCGCCGAGCGCATCGACGACGTGCTTTGGGCCCCGGTGGCGTAACCGAGGCTACGCCCGCACGCGCTCCAGGAAGCCATGCACCTCCAGGCGCAGGGTCTCGCCCTGGCGGGCGAGCTCCGAGGAGGCGATTTGGATTTGGGATGAGGCGGCGCCCGTCTCCTCCGCCGATCGGCTGACGCCGCTGATGTTCTCCGACACCGCGCCGGCCCCGGCCGCCGCCTGTTGCACGTTCCGCGCGATCTCCATGGTCGCCGCGCCCTGCTCCTCAACCGCGGCGGCGATGGTGGCGGCGATGCCGTTGATGTCGCCGATGGTCTTGTTGATCACGGTGATGCGATCGACCGAAGCGTCGGTGGCGGCCTGTATAGCCGCGATCTGCGCGCCAATCTCGTCGGTCGCTTTGGCGGTCTGGTTCGCCAACGCTTTCACTTCCGACGCGACCACCGCGAATCCCTTGCCGGCCTCTCCGGCGCGCGCGGCCTCAATGGTGGCGTTCAGCGCGAGCAGATTGGTCTGCGAGGCGATGTCGTTGATGATCTTCACGACATTCTCGATGTTCCGGGCCATTTCGGCGAGGGAGCGGATCGCGGTCGACGTCGCCTCCGCTTCAGTCACCGCCTTACTGGACAGACGCGTGGAATCCTCCACCTGACGGCCAATCTCATTGATTGACGAGGTCAGCTCCTCCGTCGCCGAGGCGACTGTCTGCACGTTGGCGGAGGCCTGATCGGAGGCGGCGGCGACCGCGACGGATTGGCGCGCAGTCTCCTCCGCCGCGCCAGCGAGATTGGTTGACGACGCGTTCAACTCGCTCGCGGAGGAGGTTACGGTCTGGACGATCGCGCCGATGCTGGCCTGGAAATCATCGGCGAGCTTCGCCATCGCCGCCTTCTTCTCCTCCTGCGCTCGACGCTCCGCCTCTTCCTGCGCCGCGCGCAGCCGCTCCGTCTCCAGCATGTTGTCCCTGAAGACTTGAACCGCGGCCGCCATCTCGCCGATCTCGTCACGGCGACCGACCGCAGGAATGACCATCCGCGTGTCGCCAGATGCCAGCGCGCGCATCGCGTTCGTCATGGCCTGCGTCGGCTTCGCAATCCCTCGCCCGATCAGCCAGGCCAGCAGAACTCCCAACGCCAATGCGCCGACCGTCAACGCGATCGATTTGACCCTCTGCCCCTCCATCTCCGCTTCCGTGGCGCTCTTCAGCTGCTCCAGCTCCTCAAGCCTTTCCGCGCGGATAGCGGCGAAGACGGTCGCAATGTTTTCTCCGGCCCGCACCAATCCTTCCTCGACGAGCGCGGCCTGCTCCCCGACCAGCTTTGTGAGCTCCTCGACGGTCGACATATACTGGTTGGCGAGCGTGGAGACCTGAAGGAGCCCCGACCCCTGGGTCGAGGCGGCGGCGGTTTCCGCGATCTTCGCCAAGTGAGCCTGAAATCGCGCGTTGGTCCCCTTCATCTGTTCAAGAAATTCGGGTTCATTGCTCTCAAGATACCGCCATGTCGCCAATTGCGAGGCGGAGAACTCTTGCAACGCCAAACTGACCTGCGTCGCTTCGTCATGCGCGTTTCCCGAAACGGCGTTGCTGATCGCTCGCTCGAGCGCTTTTCGCACGTCAGCACCAAGCGGCGTCAATCGCTGTTCAAGGATCTGACCGCGCGCTTTTTCCACCGCGACCACCTTTTCGAAAACATTGGCGTAGGTCGCTACCTGAACGGCGATCTGAGCGTACTTCGCCTTGATGTCCGGTCGGGTGGACTTTCGCTCTAACTGCTCCAGCGCAGATTTCGCCTGAGCCGCCAGCTCAAGCGCCCTCGCCGCATCCGCCTGGCGACCGCTTTGCAGAAACACTCGTGATCTGAAGCGAAGAGCGGTGACGTCTCGCTCGATCATGGACGCCTGTAAGGTCCGTTCGCTGACCTCCGCGAACCGATCAAACCGGACGTCCGTTTGCGATTGACTCCATAGCCCGGAGAACGAAACCCCGACGAGCAGCGCCAGAATCGTTAGAAAGCCTAACGAAATCTTCGTTAAGATGCGCAGCTGACCAAAAGCGGCAAGCATTTCTCCGCCCCCCGACATTCATCTCTTATTTGAATGTGATTTTGGGCGGCTGCCGCAGAATTTGGAGTCAGCAAGCCTCGGTTTTTCTTCCTAGGCGCAAAATAATACAAGAGTTTCACGTTCTGAGAGGGGATCCCTGAACGTAAGATTTTCTTGTTATTGATATTTGAATATATCAGCCCGATGAGCCGTTCGGGATCGTGTTCGTTCGATTATCGCAGGTGGATAGGACCAGACTCACGCAAAAGCGCCAATGCTTATTGGTTTTCTTCTCCTTTAAGAAGAAAAATCTTCCTCTTCACAATCTTACGCATTGGCCTGAGAGGATCAGGCGCCTCTTTGGATGGAACAGTCATCCCGTAGATTCGCCCGCGCGCGTCCTCCTGCTGACGCGCGACCCACTGTTAAAGCTGGCTCCGGTGAGGAGGCGCTAAAACACCGCGCGCAGCAGGGCCAGCACCACGACAAGGGCGAGGCCATAGAAGATCAGGACGGCGACCAGGCGGAACAGGGCCGTCCCGGTCGCGAAGCCGAGGCCAAATCCGAAGCCGGTGCGAAAAGGCGAGCGTTCGGCTGGCCGCGCGTAAGGCTCCGGTTGCTCCTGGAGCGGCGTGTAGGGGGTTCCGCCCGCTTGTCCGTTATAGATCGGCAGGGTGGGGCTGTTTTCGCGCCGGTCCCGGACAACCGGAATCTCGACCCGCAGCTTCCGGCCGCGGCCCGCGTCGCCTCGCGGAGGGCGATAGCCCCGCGCAGCCGCTTCATGATCATTCTTGGCCATCGACATACCCCGCAAGCAACAGGACATCCCGCTCGGATATTTCGGCGGCGGCCAGCCGATGGGCGAGATCCATGCGGTCCTCCCGCGCTTCGGCTTTCCCTAACGCCACGCGCAGAACCGTTTGCACGTCGAATTCGCTGGGAGCGTCGCGCTGGTTACGCGCGGCGCGGGCCGCCGCTTGATCCAGCACCCAGCGCAGCAGCTTCGCCTTGTGGTGCTGCTCGGCGGCTTCGGCGGCCGCAAGGTCTGCGCGGAGGCGATCCAGGGTCATCCATAGGAATTGGCGCGCGACTCACGCCGGCGCAAGGGGACGAGCGGCCTGGATTTGCGCGTTGAACGCCGCGACCGCCGCCTTCGGTCCCGCCGGATGCGTCCAGACCGCGCCGAGCACGGCGAGGAAATCCGCCCCGGCCTCCACCAAAGGCGCGCAATTGTCGAGGCGCACGCCGCCGACGGCGACGGAGGGGACAGTCATCGTGAGCGCCCAATTGCGCAGAATCTCGATCTCCGCCTTTTCCTGAACGCCTGTGTTGGCGCTGTCGAAGAAGGGACCGAAGCTGACATAGTCCGCGCCAGCTTCTCCGGCCTCCATGGCGGCGTGCGCGCTGGCCCCGCATGCGACGCCGAGGATCAGGTCGCGGCCCAGGGATTTGCGCGCGGCGGCGACGCCGTCTTCCGCGGCGATATGGACGCCGTCGCAGCCATGCCTGAGCGCCAGATCAACGCGCGCTTCAACCAGGAAGGCGACGTCGCGCCCCTGCGCGATCGGGGCCAGACGGGCGATCGCCTCGGACAGCGTCGCCTCGTCCGCGCCGGGCAGTCGAAGCTGGAAGCAGGCCACGTCCCCGCCTTCCAGCGCCTCGGTCAAAAGTTTGGCGAAGGGGTCAAGGTCGATCGCCGGCGGGCTGATCAGATAGAGCCGGCAACCGACCTCGGCCACCGGCTCAGGCCTCGCCCTTGTAGATGCGGATGATCTGATCGAGCATCGCCAGCGCTTCGGCGCGCGGCCGCTGGAACGTGTTGCGGCCGATGATCGAGCCGTTGGCCCCGCCGTCGCGCAGGCCGCGGATTTCGTTGTAGAGCCCGTCCAGATCCTTCGCCTCGCCGCCGGAGAACACGACGATGCGCTTGCCGCCGAAGCAGCTCTGCACCACGTTGGCGACCCGCTCGGCCATGGTGGCGACCGGGATCGCCTGCTTTTCATAGACCTTCTTGGCGGCGTCCAGCTCCAGATGCGGGGTCGGCGGCTTCACCTTGATGATATGGGCGCCGAGGAGGGCGGCCATATGCGCGGCGTAGGCGCAGATGTCGATCCCGGTCTCGCCGGCCTTGGTCAGGTCGCCGCCGCGCGGATAGGACCAGACCACCACAGCCAGGCCATAGGCCTTCGCCTCTTCGGTCAAAGCCCGCAGATCCTCCATCATGCCGAAGGCGTTGTCGGAGCCGGGATAGATCGTATAGCCGATCGCGGAGCAGCCGAGGCGCAGCGCGTCCTGCACGGACCCGGTGATGGCCTGCGTCGGGCCTTCCTTGTCGCGCGCCAGGCTGTTGGCGCTGTTGACCTTCAGGATGGTCGGGATCGCGCCGGCGAAAGTCGCGGCCCCGGCCTCGATCATGCCCAAGGGCGCGGCGTAGGCGCTGAGTTCAGCGTCGACCGCCATCTGGAAATGGTAATGCGGGTCATAGGCTGCGGGGTTGGCGGCGAAACTGCGCGCCGGGCCGTGCTCGAACCCTTGGTCGACCGGCAGGATCACCAGCTTGCCGGTGCCGCCCAGCCGTCCGGCCATCAAGATGCGGGCGAGATTGGCTTTGGTGCCGGGGTTGTCGCTTTCATAATAGGAAAGGATCTTCTGCACGGCGGGCGTGATCTGCATCGAAAGACTCTTTTTTGTCAGTGACGATAGGGTTGCGGCATGCTCTTAGCAGCGCCTAACGCGCTTGTCATGGGCGCGGCTTCGCCGATGGCGGATCGGCCAGAAATTCTCCGGGTTTGGCCTGCGGCGTCTCGATCGCGGCGGCGTTCAGCACGTCGGCGATCATCGCCATCATTTTCGCGCCGGTCTGCGCCACATCGCCCAGATACTCCCGCTGCCGCTCGGTGAGCGGGCCGCCGAGCCCGTTCTGCAGGGCTTCGGTGAAACCGATCACGTCGGTCAGCATGGTTCGGAAATCATGGCTCATCTCGGCCAGCAAGCGTCGTTTGGTTTCGTTGGCGTCGGAGAGCTGTTCGTTCAGCCGCTGCAGCCGCACCGATTGAGCGGCGATCACCTCCAGCACCGCGTTGCGCAGGCGGCGCGCGAGATCCAGCTTCCAGGCCGGCCACGGTCGGGAATGCGCCGTGGTCTGTTCGATCCACTGCTCGAAGCCTTTGCGCGGCAGCAGCATGCCGGCGTCCGACATCTTGCCGCGGGGATTCCCGGCCCAGGCGATGGTGCGCGAGACCTCGGGCCGGAACCAGACGATCATGTCGTTGTTCTCTCGATCCAACGACACGGCGAGCAGCCCGCTGACGATTTCGCGATGCGGCAACAGATCGGGCAAATGGCTGGCGACGCAGTCCGTCGCCCATACTTCGTCTTCGAGCGTCTCTCCCAGCCAAGCGAGGATCCGCTCCACCACGGCCTCCTCGGGCGTGTGGCCGACCCGGAAGGTCTGGCCGCCAATGCGACAGACCGCGCCGTAGGAATCCAAAAACAGATCCGCGAGGCTGACGGGACCGGCGATCAGGCTGTCGAGCAACGCCTCTGAACGCGCAAGCTCCTCAAGCAAGCGGCGATGCACCTGTTCATGCTCGGTCCGCAGGCTCATCTGCTCGATGGTTTCTTCCTGGATCAGATGCGGTCCGATCAGATCGGCGGCGAAGCCGATGCCCTGCCGGATCCGAAAGCCCAGGCGTTTGGGCGTGCGGTGGTGGCCGATGATCAGCCCCCACAACTCGCCTCCCGCCATGATGGAGGCGGAGAAGGTCGCGGAAACGCCCATGTTCCGATGATACTCGCGATGCACAGGCGAGATTGACCGTAGCCGGACCTGACTGAGGTCGATCGGGGGCGCGTCCGGCTCCGCTTTCGCGAGGGGCGAAGGAAGATAGTCATTGTCCGGCAGATGCCGCAGCCGCGACCGGCGATACAGCCGGCGAGCCTGAATGGGAATGTCCGACGCGGGGAACCGCAGCCCCATGAAGCTCTGGTCCCAGTCGGTCGCCTTGGCCTCCGCGATCACTTCGCCGTCGCCGCTCTCGTCGAAGCGATAAACGATCACGCGATCAAACTCCGTCAAGGCCCGGACCTCGCGCACCACCATCTGCGCGACATGATCGCGGCCAAAGGCGAGATCGACGCGTGACGAGAGCAGCGAAAGAAATTTGCTGACCCGGAATGGTTCGGAGTGGACGGAATCGCCAACCGTCGGCTCCAATTCGATCAAGACCTCGTCGTCGCCGCGATGGGCCAGAAAATCGAACGGCTTCCGCTCCGGCCCCAGTTCGATCGTGCCGCTGTGATTGCTGTTCGTAAGCGGCAGCGCCGTCTCCAGATCGCGCAGAAACCCCTCCGGGAACACCAAACTGGCCGGACCGTTCAGCAATCCGGGCGGCGAGAAGCCCAGATGCGCGCCCAGATTGTCGCTGTGGGCGGTGGCCTTGGCCAACCCTGCGTCCAGCACGATCAACGCGCCATGCGGCTGAATCGCTTCCGGTATATGGATTTCCTCGCGCTCGCAGCTGCTGGTGTCCAGGCTTTGCCCGGCGGAGCGGGTGACAGCCGCCTCGACCAGCCGCAACGCGTTCACGTCGCGAAATTCGGTCAGCACCTCGATCGGCCGGATGATCAGCCAGGTCTGTCCAGGCTGTTTGGCGGCGCGCAGATCGATCAACGCCCGCAGTCGCGGCACGTAAAAGGTGAAGAAGAAATCAAAGCTCTCGCGCGCGCGCCGTTCGCTGACGAAGCTTTGGAACCGACCGAAGAACTCTGGGACGTTTGCGCAAGGCGCCAGATCGAGAAAGAAATTCTGCCCGACGCAGCGCGCCGCGGGCCGGCCGGAAATTCGCGTCTCAGCGTCCGAATAGAAGGTTACGATCCCTTCCGCGTCCAGCCGGATGACGCCGATCGGCAAAGCGTTCAATCCCGCTTCGTCAAGCCCGTCAAAATCAACGTCGTCGAGATTGATATGCTCGAGATTCGCCATCGCCCGTTTCCTCGCCCGGCTCAAACCCGCTCTTCCGAGGACGGCGTTTAATCCGCCGCTGTCTCTTTTTCCGCGCAGCGCAAGTTAAATCAGAGAAACGGTCTTGTCTCTACGCCATCGTTTCGATCCCCGCCACGATCGGACGATGGTTTCAAACACCCGGCAACGACACCGATAGATAAGCTTCGGCCGGGCGCGGCGCGATCTCGCTCGACCCGAGCCGCCGACAAGCGGCATGCAGCGCCGAGCGGGACAAAGGCCGCGCCAAGACTGCGCCGACGTCAAGCTCCTGGGCTTTCAAGACCAGCGTTTGGTCGCTGTGACCCGCCAGCGCCAACACAGGCAAGCCGCGCGGCGCGCCCGCTTCACCCGTCCGGATCATCTTCAGCAAAGCGAGCCCCTGACGCCTCTCGCCGTCGATGTCCAGGAGAACGACGACGCCCGCCGAAGGAGGCGCCGCAGCCAAGCGTCTCAAGGCCGTCAGAATTCCTTCGATCGAGGGATGGCTCTCGAACGTCACCTCGCCGAGCGTCGGCAGCAAGGTCTGAATCATGCGGGCCGTGAACCGATCTTCATCCAGAAGGATGAAGTGGCGGCCCTTCAGCAATTCGTCTTCCTGGGTCATCCGAACTTTCTAGACCAAACGAAGCGGCGCGTCAGCGGCGATGTTGCGGCCCACTCCAGGAGCCTGTTGATCGCGGCGCGCTTCTCCCCCAAAGTTTCATCTTCCTCAGGGGGGCGTTTTGTCTCAGCCAGCATCCATCCTCAACGCCGCCTTCAGCCGTCCGCCGATCCTGGACGTTTCAGGCCTTCTGTCGGACGACCGGGCGAGGCGGATCCGGGTGGCGCGCGAGATGCGACAGATCTGCGAGGATTTGGGTTTTCTTTACATTTCCGGCCATGGCGTGCCGGAGGCCTTGATCGCGGACACCTTCGCCGCCTCGAAGGAATTCCACGCGCTGCCGCTGGACGCGAAAATGCGGCTGAAGATGAACGCCGCCCACCGCGGCTACATGCCGCTCGCCACATCCACCATCGTCACCTCCAGCGTCGCCACGGTGCGCAAGCCGAATTTGAGCGAATCCTTGATGGTGATGCATGAACTGCCGGCGGACGACCCAGGCCTGCTGGCGGGCGAACCCTTGCAGGGACTCAATCAATGGCCGGCGGAGCTGCCGGGATTCCGTGAGCGGATCCTCGCCTATAACGACGCGGTCGAGGCGCTGGCGCGCCGGCTGACCATGGGGATCGCCCTGGCGTTCGACCTGCCGCCGGATTGGTTCGCGCCCTATTTCCAGCGGCCGACCACCTGGCTTCGGTTGCTGCATTATCCGCCTCAGCCTCCAGAATCGCCTGATGATCAGTTCGGCTCCGCCCCGCACACCGATTATGGCTTCCTCACGATCCTGGCGCAGGACGACAGCGGCGGGCTGGAGGTGCGGGCGCGCGACGGCGGATGGATCCCGGCGCCGCCCACGCCGGGAACTTTCGTGGTCAACGTGGCCGACATCCTGATGCGCTGGACCAACGGGATCCTGTCCTCCACGCCGCATCGCGTGCGCAACCTGTCCGGCCGCGACCGTTATTCCCTGCCCTTCTTCTATGACCCGGACATGAAATCGCTGGTCGCCCCGCTGCCAGGGCTGGAGAGCGCCGCGCAATGGACGCCCGTCACTTTCGGCGACTACGTCATGGAGCGCCTCGACAAGAACTACGCCTATCGCCAACCGGCGGGACGACAGGCATAGGCATTGCAGTCCCTCCCGCTCAACGAACGCCGCCCATAAGCGCGGCCATTGGAGAATGATGATGGATCTAGGCATATCGCGTCGCGGGCTCCTGGGGGGCGCCGCCGGCGCTGCGATCATGACGCCGCATTTGTCCGCGCTGGCGCAGCAGCAGGAACTGATCGTCAACGGCTATGGCGGGTCCTGGGAGAAGTTCTGGCGCGAGAGCCTGTTGCCCGGCTTCGAGCAGATGAGCGGTCTGAAGACCAAGTATGACAGCGGCCTGTCGCGCACCTGGACCGCCAATCTGCGCGCTTCCGGGATGGAGAAGCCGCCCTATTCCTTCATCATGTTCAACGAGATCTTCGCGGCCCTGCTGCGCCAGGAAGGCTTCTTCGAGCCCTGGCCGGCGGATAAGGTTCCCAACCTCGCCGACGTCCATCCTGCGGCCAAGAACCCGGACAACAACGGCGTGTTCGGCCTGATCTCTCCGATCGGCATCGGCTACCGCACGGACATGATCAAGACCCCGCCCAAGAGCTGGAAGGATCTCTGGACCAACAGGGAGTTCAAGGGCCAGCTGGGCATGTATCAGATCGCCAATTCGGCCGGTTACATGTTCCTGATGCTGGTCTCCAAGATCTTCGGCTCGGGGCCGCTGGATTTCGACGCCGGCTTCCGGGAGATCGAGAAGCTGAAGCCCTTCCCGCAGGTCGATTTTTCCGGCTCGCTGGGGCAGTTGCTGACCCGCGGCGAAGTGGCCGCCGGCATCCTGGATCTGCCGGAGGTCGTGCGGTTGAAGCGCGCCGGCGCGCCGGTCGCCTTCGTGGCGCCGGAGGAGGGGATGTTCATGTTCGAGCAATCCTTCAACCTGCTCAAGCACGGGCCCCAGAAGGACGCCGCCTGCAAATATCTGGATTACGTGCTGCGCCCGGACATCCAGGCGCGGATGGTGACGGAGTTCTACACCACCCCGGTGAACGTGAAGGTCGAAGTGCCTGCGGCGTTGAAGGCGGAAGTGCCGATCGGCGTGAACGACATTCCCAAGATCCTGAAATGGGACTGGAACGCCGCCAACGCCCAGCGTGACAGCGTGACGGAACGCTGGAACCGAGTGATGCGTTGACCCAGCTCAGCATCACGGGGCTGGAGAAGCGCTACGGCGAGACGCCCGCCGTGCGCGGGATCGATCTGGACGTGGGGGAGGGGGATCTGGTCTCCCTCCTCGGCCCCTCCGGTTGCGGCAAAACCACCACCTTGCGCTGCGTGGCGGGCTTCGAGGCGCCGAACGCCGGCCATATCCGCTTCGACGGCGCGGACGTCACCGATCTGCCGCCGGAAAAGCGCGACATCGGCATGGTTTTCCAGAACTACGCGCTGTTTCCGCACATGACCGTGCGCGAGAATCTGGCTTTCGGGCTGGAGATGCGGCGCGTGCCCAAGGATCAGATGGCGAAACGGATCGCCGACGTGCTCTCCATGGTCCAGCTCGGCGGCTATGAAGGGCGCTATCCGCGGGAGCTTTCCGGAGGGCAGCAGCAGCGCGTGGCGCTGGCCCGCGCGCTGGTGATCGAGCCCAAGCTGCTGCTGCTGGACGAACCCTTGGCCAATCTGGACGCCAAGC
This sequence comes from Elsteraceae bacterium, assembly GCA_049240905.1. Classification (GTDB taxonomy): domain Bacteria; phylum Pseudomonadota; class Alphaproteobacteria; order Elsterales; family Elsteraceae; genus JBMLRS01. The sequence goes on along the minus strand of JBMLRS010000083.1, from coordinate 4,691 downwards.
TGCGCGACGAGATGCGATTCTTCATCCGTTCTCTGCAGCGCCGGGTCGGCATCACCGCGATGTACGTCACCCATGATCAGGCCGAGGCCATGGTGATGTCCGACAAGATCGTCGTGATGTTCGACGGTCGGATCCATCAGATCGGCGACGCGCACGACGTCTATGACCGGCCCGCCACGCGGCAGGTCGCCAATTTCATCGGCGCCTCCAACCTGCTCGAGGGCCAGATCTCAGCCCGCGAGGGCCAGCACTGGCGGTTGCGCACTCGGCTGGGCGACATTCTTTGCGGCGGCGGGTTCGAGCCCGCGATCGGATCCCAAGGCATGGTGATGATCCGTCCGGAGGCTGTGACCTTATCGGCCTCCCCGCCAACGGACATCCCGTCCTTTCCGGGCGTGGTGAAGGAACGGCATTTCCTGGGCAACCTGACGGACTACCGCATCGCCTTGCCGGACGGCGGGGAGTTCCAAGTGCAGGACGCCGCCCATTCCAGCTTCGCGGCCGGGTCCGCCGTCCATCTGGCCATGCCCGCCGATCGCGCCTGGCTGTTGCGCGAGGATCCGGCGTGAGCCGGGGACAAGGCAAGGCCTGGCTGCTCGCCACCCCGGTCCTGGTCACCGTCGGCGTTTTGCTGGTGCTGCCCTATCTGAACATCGTGACCATGAGCTTCCGCGTCCCTTCCACCACGAAGGCCTATGCGGAGGGCTTCACGACCGACAATTACACCCGCGCGCTGTTCGACTGGCTTTATCTGGAGACCCTGGCCGACACGCTGAGGCTGGCGGCGACGGTCACGTTCTTTTGCCTGATCCTGGCCTATCCGGTGGCGTTCCATCTGGCGCGCACGAAATCGCGCTGGCGCGGGCTGCTTTACGGCCTGCTGCTCTCGCCGTTGCTGGTGGGCGTGGTGATCCGCTCCTTCGGCTGGATCATCCTTTTGGCGAACAACGGGCTGGTGAATCAGATGCTGCGCGCCTGGGACCTGCCGCGCGCGGCGCTGATGTACAACGAGTTCGGCGTGATCCTGGCGCTGGTCCATATCTTCCTGCCCTTCATGGCCTTGCCCTTGATGGGCGCGATTCAGTCGATCGATCCTCGGCTGGAGGAGGCCGCGCGCTCGCTGGGCGGGGGAAAGAAGGAGGTGTTCTTCCGGGTGCTGCTGCCCTTGTCGGCGCCGGGCATCCAGTCCGGCTGCATTCTGGTGTTCATCCTGTCCTGCGGGGCCTATGTGACGCCGATGCTGATGGGCGCAGGCAGGGTGCACACGACCACCACGACCGTGGTGCAGATGCTGGATCAGTTCCTTTGGCCCTTCGGCGCCGCCTTGGCGCTGATCCTGGCGGCGGTGGGCGTGGTCTGCGTGGCCCTGTTCGCCTTCGCCACCAACCGCTTCATGCGGGGCCAAGCATGAACAAGCCCGGCATGACCCTGGCGCGCGGCTTGTTCCTGGCGCTGGTGGCCGCGGTGTACGGCTTTCTGATGCTGCCGATCGGCATCGTGGTGATCGCCTCCTTCAACTCCGGCAAATATCTGAAATTCCCGCCGGAAGGCTTTTCCCTGCAATGGTACGAGGCCTTCTTCACGTCGGAGCCGTTCATGGAGAGCTTTCGGCTTTCCCTGACGCTTGCGGTGGTCGCCACCGCCGCCGCCACCCTGATCGCCACGCCCGCTGCGCTGTACTATGTGCGACATTCGAAGGGCTGGCGGGAGCTGTTCAGGCTCTATGCGCTGGCGCCCCTGCTGCTGCCGGAGATCCTGACCGCGATCGCGCTGCTGTTCTTCTATTATCAGATCGGCCTGGGCACGAAGTCGGTGGTGGGCCTGTATCTGGGCCATATCGTGATCTGCGTGCCCTTCATTTTCCTGCAAGTCACCGCCGCGCTCTACAACCAACCCCCGGCGCTGGAGGAGGCCGCCCGTTCGTTGGGGGCCGGTCCGCTCACCGCCTTTCGCCGCGTGACCCTGCCGCTGATCAAGCCCGGCGTGATCAACGGCGCGCTGTTCGCCTTCATCATCTCATTCGACAATGTCTCGGTGTCGCTGCTGCTGAAGGGCGTGGGCACCACCACCCTGCCGATGCAGGTGTTCGACTATCTGCGCTGGGGTTTTGATCCGACGATCGCCGCCGCCTCCACGGTCTCGATCCTGATGACCCTGGGCGCCGTGCTGATCGTCGACCGGCTGGTCGGGCTGAAGACGATGCGGTTTTAGACTCAAGCGCAAGAACCGGAACGTCCCCGCCTTCTCCGCCGGATATCCAGGTCTCCTCGCATCGAGGAGAAAACCCATGTCCTTCCGCATCACCGGCCTGTCGGCCGATCCTTTCCGGCCTCTCTTCGGCCTACCCGACGAAGCGTTGGCCGCGCATGGCGCCAAACGCTATGTCGCGGACAAATCGCCGGGTTTTCCCGATCGGGTTTCGCTGACCGATCTGGCGCTGGGCGAGCGCGTCTTGCTGGTGAATTTTGAGCATCAATCCGGCGACACGCCCTATCGCGCGCGTCATGCCGTCTATGTCCGCGAGGGCGAGGGCCAGACCTTCGACAAGGTCGACGAAGTGCCGGCAGCGCTGCGCCCGCGCACCCTGTCGCTGCGCGCCTTCGCCGCCGACCACATGATGGTGGACGCCGACATTGTGGAAGGGACCGAGGTCGAAGGGCTGATCGAGAAGCTGTTGGCCAATCCCGAGGTCGCCTACGTCCAGGCGCATTTCGCCAAACGCGGCTGCTACGCCGCGCGGATCGAACGCGCGTAACGGACCTTACGGAAAACAGCGCGTTCTCCGCTTTTCGCGAGTCAGACTAAGATGAATACGCGCTAAGCGGCCGGGCGATGACCGAAAATGGCGCTGCCCACGCGGACGTGGGTGGCGCCGAAGCGGATCGCGGTCTCGAAATCCCCGCTCATCCCCATGCTGAGGACGGGCAATTTCAAGCGCTTGCCCATCTCCGCAAGGAAGGCGAAATGCAGGCCGGGATCGCCTTCCACCGGGGGTATGCACATCAACCCCTGGATCGGCAGATTATGAACGGTGAGGCAGCGTTGGACGAAGGCGTCCGCCTCGCGCGGCGGGACCCCGGCCTTCTGCGGCTCCTCGCCGGTGTTCACTTGCACCAGACAGGCCGTTGGAAAACGCCCGCCCCTCGCGCGCTCGGCGGACAAGGCGGCGGCGAGCGATTCACGATCGACAGTTTCAATCACGTCGAACAGGGCGACCGCCGCCTTCACCTTGTTGGTCTGCAGCGGCCCGATCAGATGCAGGACCAGATCCGGGTGCTCGGCCTTCAGAACCGGAAACTTGGCCTGAGCTTCCTGCACTCGGTTCTCGCCGAACAATCGTTGACCGGCGGCGATGGCGACGGACAGCGCCTCGACCGGATGCGTCTTGGAGACCGCCACCAGTTCCGCGGCGTCAGGCGCTCGGTGGGCCGCGACGCAGGCGGCGTTGATGCGGGCGCGGACGGAGCCAAGTCCGGCGCGGATGTCGTCTGGTTCAAAAGTCATGAGGTCAGGATACCGGGGCGGGAGGCGTGACGCCAACAGGGAGAAGGAAAAACCAGCGGCCGCGCGCCTTCATCACGCCGGCGCGCTCCCCCGGCTCGGACCCGGAGCCCCAGAAAACATCTCCGCGCACCGCGCCTTTAATCGCCCCGCCGGTGTCCTGCGCCACCATCAGACGCTGAAAGGAGCCGACCAACGCCGAGGCGTCGTTGGCCTCCAGCCAGATCGGCGCCCCCATGGGGGCTTGGGTCGGATCGACCGCGATGCTGCGGCCCGGCGTCAGAACCACGCCTTGGCTGCCGATCGGGCCGTCCCCGGCGATCTCACGGAAGAAGATGTAGGAAGGGTTGGTCGCCATCACGGCCGGCGCTTCTTTCGGGTTGGCGGCGAGCCAGGCGCGGATCGATTGCATCGAGACCTGATCGGCGGACATGACGCCGCGCCGCACCAATTCCCGCCCGATGGCGAAATAGGCGTGGCCGTTCTGCGCCTCATAGCCGACCCGGACGGTCGATCCGTCCGTCAGCTTCACCCGCCCGGAGCCTTGGATCGCCAGGAAGAACGAGTCGATCGGGTCGTTGAGCCAAAGGAATTCCAGGTTCCTGCCGGCCAACGCGCCGGCGTCGATCTCAGCCCGGTTGGCGTAAGGCCGCAACTGGCCGTTCACGACCTTCCCGGCGATGCGTTGCCCGCGATAGTCCGCGCGGAATTCGCCCAGCTCCACCATCACCAGATCGGGCGGGCGCCGATAAAGCGGCGCCGCATAGCCGGGGGCGGGCCGTCGCGACCCGTTCAACTCGGGCTCGTAATAGCCGGTGAACAGACCGGGTCCGCCGTCCTCAACCGCCCAGGGACGGAAGCTCGCCTCCAGCATCCGGCGCATGTCGGCGGCGGTGGGCCGATCGAGCGCGGCGATCCTGGCGCAAGGGGCGCGCCAATCCCGCACGCGGCCGGCGAGGCCGTTGGGGCCGACCAGCGCGTCGTCGCCATGGCGCATCAACCGCTCGCAGCTGCGCTTCAAGGCGGGCAGGGCCTGAGAGGAATCGTCCGCGCTCCAGCCGGTCAGCGACTGGAAGTCTACGGGGCGGTAGGTGACGGTCGGCGGCGGCGTCGGGGTCGTCGCCCCGGGCGGCGATGACGGGGCCGGGGCGACGGCCGGCCCTTGCGCGCAGGCCGCCAACCCCAACAGG
>JBMLRS010000082.1:0-4858 GCA_049240905.1 Elsteraceae bacterium | reverse complement strand
CGCCCTACTGTCCGCGCCTTCCCCACTGACGGACGTGCAAGTGACCATGGTTCCGGCTGCCCGACGGGCTCACAGCTTTCAATCGCTGATCCTCACCTTGCAGGCCTTTTGGGCCGAGCGCGGTTGCGTGGTTTTGCAGCCCTACGACGTGGAGATGGGGGCGGGCACCTTTCATCCCGCGACCACCTTGCGAGCGCTGGGCCCGGACCATTGGCGCGCCGCCTACGTGCAGCCTTCGCGCCGTCCGACCGACGGCCGTTATGGCGAAAACCCCAACCGGTTGCAGAACTTCAACCAGTTTCAGGTGATCCTGAAACCCTCGCCGCCGGATTCGCAGCAACTCTATCTCGACAGTCTGGCCGCCCTCGGCATCGATCCGAAGGCGCATGACATACGCTTCCTCGAAGATGACTGGGAAAGCCCGACTTTGGGCGCTTGGGGCTTGGGCTGGGAAGTCTGGCTGGACGGGATGGAGGTCAGCCAGTTCACCTATTTCCAGCAGGTCGGCGGCATCGATTGCTCGCCCGTTTCGGTCGAACTGACCTACGGGCTGGAGCGGCTGGCGATGTACATCCAGGGCGTCGAGAACGTCTATGAGCTGGATTACAACGGCGTCGAAGGTCCGGGCCGCCTGACCTATGGCGACGTTTTCCTGGAGAACGAGCGCCAATTCTCCGCTTTCAATTTCGAGCATGCCAACGTGCCGGCGCTGCTTCAACATTTCCGCGACGCCGAGGCCGAATGTCAGGCGTTGCTGGCGGCCAATCTGCCGCTGCCGGCCTATGACCAGTGCGTCAAGGCCAGCCATTGCTTCAATCTGCTGGACGCGCGCGGCGCGATCAGCGTGACCGAGCGCGCCGCCTATATCGGCCGTGTCCGCGCCCTGGCGAAGGGATGCTGCGAGGGCGTTCTGCGCCGCGCCGGCCATCTGGCGGGCTGACCCCATGTCCGAACTGTTCATCGAGATCCTGTCCGAGGAAGTGCCCGCGCGCATGCAGCGCCAGGCTCTCTCCCAATTCACCGCCGCGCTTGAGGCCAAGCTGAAGGACGCCGGCTTGTGCGACGCCAAGGCGTCGGACTCTTTTGTCACGCCGCGCCGCATGGCCGTGCGCTTCGCCGACGTCGCGCCCCAGCAGCCCGATCGCGAGGAAGAGAAGCGCGGCCCCCGCGTCGGTTCCCCGCAACAGGCGATCGACGGCTTTCTGAAGGCGAATGGTCTCTCCAGCCTGGATCAGGCGCAGCGGCGGACCCTGTCGAACGGCGAATTCTGGTTTGCGGTCGCCGCGCATAAGGGACAACCCGCGACGGTGGTGCTGCCCGGTCTGATCATGGAGGCGATGCGCGCCATCGCCTGGCCGAAATCCATGCGCTGGGCCACCTCCAAGGCCAGTTGGGTGCGCCCGCTGCACGGGATCGTCGCGCAATTCGGCGGCCAGACCCTGGCGGGGGAGTTTGATTTGGGCGAGGGCGTTTCCATTCCCTTCTCGAACCAGACGCAGGGCCATCGGTTCCTGGCGCCGGAGCCGATCACGGTCAGCGACTGGGCGGGTTATCGCAAGGCTCTGGCGGCGGCGCATGTCACGCTCGACCAAGAAGAGCGCCGCGCGGTGATCCTCGAGGGCGCCAAGAAGCTCGCCGCCTCAGTCGGCCTGACCCCGCGCCCCGACGCGGGCCTGATCGACGAGATCGTCGGGCTGGTCGAATGCCCGACCCCGTTGATGGGCCGGATCGACGACGCTTTCATGGATCTGCCGGCCGAAGTGCTCACCACTTCCATGCGCGTCAACCAACGCTATATCGCGCTGGAGCGGCCGGACGGTTCGCTCGCCCCCTATTTCGTGACCATCGCCAACCTGCCGACGCCCGACGGCGGCAAAGTGATCGTCTCCGGCAACGAGCGAGTGTTGCGCGCTCGCTTGTCGGACGCGCGCTTCTTCTGGGATCTGGATCGCCAGACCAGACTGGAGGCCTTCGCGGAGAAGCTGGATCAGCGGATTTTTCACGCCAAGCTAGGGACGGTGTCCGATCGCGTCGCCCGTCTGCGCGCCCTGGCCTGCGAGATCGCGCCCGTGGTCGGCGCGGACATCGATCAGGCGGAGCGGGCCGCGGCCTTGGCCAAGGCGGATCTCTCCTCCGGCATGGTCGGCGAGTTTCCGGAACTGCAGGGCCTGATGGGCCAGTATTACGCCCGCCACCAGGGCGAACCTGCGGCCGTCGCCGACGCGATCGCCGAGCATTACGCGCCGCTGGGGCCGAGCGACCGGGCGCCGACGCAACCGATTTCGGTATCGGTCGCGCTGGCTGACAAGCTGGACATGCTCGCGGGCTTCTTCTCGATCGATGAAAAGCCAACCGGTTCGCGCGATCCCTACGCGCTGCGCCGCGCGGCCCTGGGCGTGCTGCGCATCGTGCTGGAAGCCGAGGAGTTTATCCCTCTGCGTCGCGTCCTGCAAAAAGCGGTCGCCTTGCAACCCGGCGAATTCGAAAATGCGAAGGTCGAGAAAGAGATTTTGAGCTTTCTGATCGACCGGGTGAAGATCCTCTGGCGCGATCAGGGACTGCGCCATGATGTGATCAATTCTGTCTTCTCCGATAAGAACGCGGACTCGCTCCAAGGAAACTTCAAGACCGCCAAAGATTTGGCCGACTCCATTGCTTCCAGTCTCGAGACGGAAGAGGGGAAGGCGGTGATCGCTGGATATCGGCGCGCCGCCAATCTCTATAACGCCGAGATCAAGAAAGTGACGCAAACGGCTGAATACTCCACGTCTCTTCTGAAAGAACCTGCGGAAATCGAGCTGGATCGCAGCTTGACCAGAGTGCGGTCGGCGTTGTCTGGATCGTTGAAGAAGACGGATTATCGCGCGGCGCTGTCGGAACTTGGAACGCTGCGCCAGCCAGTGGATCAGTTCTTGGTTGACGTGACGGTGAATGTGCCGGAACAGGACTTGCGCCTCAATCGGCTCGCCCTCCTTGGGCGGATCGTCGCAACTTTCGCTACCGTCGCCGACTTCTCGGCGATTGAGGGATAGAAAAACATGTCGAGCGCAGCTCAAACCCAGTGGGTGTATCGGTTTGGCGATGGCAAGGCGGAGGGGCGCTCGGACATGCGCGCGCTGCTCGGCGGCAAGGGCGCCAATCTGGCGGAGATGAGCAATCTCGGGCTGCCGGTGCCGCCGGGCCTGACCATCACCACTGAGGTCTGCACCTACTACTACGCCCATGGCCAGACCTACCCGGCTGAGCTGAAGGCGCAGGTGGCCGCCGCCATGGCCGCGATGGAGCAGTCGGTCGGCGCGAAGTTTGGCGACGCGGCGAACCCGCTGCTGGTCTCCGTGCGTTCCGGCGCGCGCGCCTCCATGCCAGGCATGATGGACACCGTGCTGAATCTGGGGCTGAACGATGGCGCGGCCGAGGGCCTTGCGAAGCTCTCCGGCGACGCCCGCTTCGCCTATGACAGCTATCGCCGCTTCATTCAGATGTATTCCAGCGTCGTGCTGGACATGGATCATCACCAGTTCGAAGACATCCTGAACGACCACAAGGAATCCTTGGGCGTCACTCTGGACACCGACCTGACCGCCGACAACTGGCGCGCGGTGATCAAGGACTACAAGCGCGAGGTGGAGAAGTCGTTGGGCCGCCCCTTCCCGGACGATCCGCAGGATCAGTTGTGGGGCGCGATCGGCGCGGTGTTCGGCAGCTGGATGAACCAGCGCGCCATCACCTATCGCCGTCTGCATGACATCCCCGCCGAATGGGGCACGGCGGTGAACGTGCAGGCCATGGTTTTCGGCAATATGGGAACGGATTGCGCGACCGGCGTCGCCTTCACCCGCGACCCCTCCACCGGCGCCAAGGATTTCTATGGCGAGTATCTGATCAACGCGCAGGGCGAGGACGTCGTCGCCGGCATCCGCACCCCGCAGCCGATGACCAAGAGCAGCCGCCTCGCCACCGGCGGAACGCTGCCCTCGATGGAGGAGGCGATGCCCGGCGTGTTCGCCGAGCTGTGCGCCGTGCGCGAACGGCTGGAGAAGCATTACCGCGACGTCCAGGACATCGAGTTCACGGTCCAGAAGGGCAAGCTTTTCATGCTGCAGACCCGCAGCGGAAAGCGCACCACTCAGGCCGCCCTCAAGATCGCCGTCGACATGGCGAACGAGGGGCTGATCACCAAGGCCGAAGCGGTGCAGCGGATCGAGCCGCGCAGCCTTGACCAGATCCTGCACCCGACGCTCGATCCCAAGGCCCCGCGCAGCGTGCTGGGCAAGGGTCTGGCGGCTTCTCCGGGCGCGGCTTCCGGCAAGATCGTCTTCACCGCCGACGCCGCCGAAGATCTGGCCGCCAAGGGCGAGGACGTGATCCTGGTCCGAATCGAGACCAGCCCGGAGGACATCCACGGCATGCACGCCGCCAAGGGCATCCTGACCAGCCGCGGCGGCACCACCAGCCATGCGGCGGTGGTGGCGCGCGGCATGGGCCGCCCCTGCGTGGTCGGCGCCGGAGAGCTGCGGATTGATTACGCCGCGGGCACGATCACCGTGCGCGGCCGCGTCGTGAAGGTCGGTGACCTGATCACGATCGACGGCGGCACGGGCGAAGTGTTCGAAGGCAAGGTGCCGACGATCCAGCCGGAGCTGTCCGGCGATTTCGGCAGCCTGATGGCCTGGGCGGACGAGATCCGCCATCTGCGCGTGCGCGCCAACGCGGAAACCCCGCTGGACGCCGCCACCGCCCGCAAGTTCGGCGCGGAAGGCATCGGCCTCTGCCGCACCGAACATATGTTCTTCGACGCCCAGCGCATCATCGCCATGCGCGAAATGATCGTGGCCGACGACGTCGCCGGCCGCCGCGT
>JBMLRS010000081.1:0-3816 GCA_049240905.1 Elsteraceae bacterium | reverse complement strand
GGCTGGGCCATCTGGAGGTGGCTCTGACCCGGTTGGATGCGGCGGCCCAGCGCCTGCCCGACCGCGCCGACCTGCATTACGACCGTGGCGTGCTGCTGCGCCGGCTGAACCGCATCCCGGAGGCGACCCACGCCTACGCCCGCGCGGTGGAGCTGAAGCCCGACCACGCCGACGCGCTGATGAACTGGGGCAACGCCCTGCAAGAGGCCGGCGCGCTCGAGGAGGCGCTGGCGGTCTATGAGCGGGCCTTGAGCGCCGCGCCGCAATCCGCCCCGGTGCGGGTCAATCTATGCCAGCTGCTGCTGCGGATGGAGCGGGTCGACGACGCCGTTCTGGTCGGCGAAGCCGCGGTGGCGCTCGACCCCTTCTTGCTGGAGGCGCATCTCAATCTCGGCAACGCCTACCACACCCGCAACCGGATCGAGGATTCCGCCGACTCCTACCGCCGGGCGTTGGCGATCCAGCCCGGCCGGATCGACATCATCAGCAATCTGGCCTCCGCCCTCGCCGCGATGGACGCGGACGAGGAAGCCTTCGCGCTGTTCGACCAGATCATCGCCGCGCGCGACGACATGCCCGAGGTCTTCGTCAATCGCGGCAAGGCCTACGCCGAGCGACGCATGGTGGAGGCGGCGGAGGCGGATTATCGCCGCGCGGTCGCCTTGGGGCCGGAGTTGGCGGTCGCCCACGCCAATCTGGGCGTGACCCGGCTGCTGCGCGGGGATTTCGAGGAAGGCTGGCGCGAGTTCGAATGGCGCTGGCGCACGCCCGGCTTCGCCAAGCTGGAGAGCCGGTTCGAGGCGCCGCTTTGGCGCGGCGAGGATCTGACGGGGAAGACAATCCTGCTGCATAACGAGCAAGGCTTCGGCGACACGTTTCAGTTCTGCCGCCTCGCCGCCGTCGTGCAGGCCTTGGGCGCGCGGGTGATCCTGCAAGTGCAGCGTCCGCTGGCCAATCTGCTGAGCCGCCTGCAGGGGGTCGATCAGTTGATCCCCGAGGGAGACCCGCTGCCGCCGCATGATCTGCGCTGCCCGCTGCTCACCGCCCCCGGCCGCTTGAAGATCGACCTCAGCAACATTCCCGCGGCCATTCCCTATCTGCACGCCGACCCGACCGCCGTGACCGCCTGGAGTCTGCGGCTGGCCGCGCATGGCGAGGGCTTCCGAGTCGGCCTGGTCTGGGCCGCCTCGCCCGACAACCCGGTGGATCGCCGCCGCTCCACCACGCTGGAGCGCCTCGCTCCGTTGGGCCAGATCCCCGGGGTCAAGCTGTTCGCGATCCAGAAAGGCGCCGCCGCCGCCCAGGCGCGGGTCCTACCCGAGGGGCTGTCAGGCCTGGTCTCGCTGTCGGATCAGTTGGAGGATTTCGCGGACACGGCGGCGGTGATCGCGAATCTGGATCTTGTGATATCCGTCTGCAGTTCGCCCGCGCATCTGGCGGCGGGGCTGGGCAAGCCGGTCTGGCTGCTCGACCGTTTCGACGGCGATTGGCGCTGGCTGTTGGACCGCGACGACACGCCCTGGTACCCGAACCTCAAGATCTACCGCCAGCCCGAGCGCGGCGATTGGACGACCCCGATCGCGCGCATGGCGCGGGATCTGGCGGCGCTGACGGCCTGACCGCGGCCGCCAGCGCGCTGTGGACAGGACGCCTTAGACGGGGCTGGCCCCGCCCTTCGGCGCGCTCTCAACTTCGTCTGAATCGCGAACAGCCGAAAACGCGCTTTTGTTCACGGAGGGATGAGCAGGATCCGCTTCAAAGAAAGCGGACCCTGCCCAACTGTTAGTGCACGTACTCCGCGTCGACTGCGCGCATCTGAACCGGCTGCATCAACCCGGCGTGGGCGACGGTTACGGAATGCAGCTTGCCCTCTAGGTTCCGCTCCCAGAAATCCAGAAAGCGCTTCAGCGCCGGGAATTTTGGCGCCTGGTCCAACTCCTGCCACACATAGGACTGTAAAAGGTCAGGATGGTCCGGCAGGCGATAGAGGATCTTGGCGGTGGTCAGGCGAAAATCGGCCAATTCCCGGATCAGAAAGCGCGGCGGGGCGGCGAGAGACAGCGACGACATCTGAAGCAACCTCCTTTGACTGACGACTAGCGTCAACGAAGCGTCGCAAAAGTTGGGCCGTTCGAAAAGTTATTTCTTTTTAATTTCAATGACTTAGCAGCCTACTCGCCAGACTGCTGCCAAATGGTCGAAATTTTGGCGCTTCGCCCTTGATTTGCGCGGCCCAGATGTCTACGTAGCAAGCACTCAAGGCCTGAGAGTGCTAACAGGCCCATTGAAGCCAATGAAACATCAATATGAGGTTGTCCATGAATTTCCGGCCGCTACACGACCGTGTTGTGATCCGTCGTCTGGAGCAGGAATCCAAGTCTCCGGGCGGGATCATCATTCCTGACACCGCCAAGGAAAAGCCGATGGAAGGCGAAGTGATCGCCGTCGGCCCGGGCGCGCGTTCCGATGACGGCAAGATCCATCCGCTGGACGTGAAGGCTGGCGACCGCGTGCTGTTCGGCAAGTGGTCCGGCACTGAGGTGAAGCTCGACGGCGTCGAGTACATCATCATGAAGGAAAGCGACATCATGGGCGTGATCGCCGTCAAGGCGAGCTCGAAGAAGGCCGCCTAAGGCGCGCTTTCGCACCCATCCCGGTTTTGAGTTCGGCGAGTTCGACCGTCGCGCCCCGCGCGGCGAGAGACGAATGCGTCCTATTCAACCCAATCAGCAAGGAAGAAGATCATGGCAGCTAAAGACGTGAAGTTCGGCGTCACCGCCCGCGACAAGATGCTCCGCGGCGTGGACATTCTGGCCGACGCAGTGAAGGTGACCCTGGGCCCCAAGGGCCGTAACGTCATCATTGAAAAGTCGTTCGGCGCCCCGCGCATCACCAAGGACGGCGTCACCGTCGCCAAGGAGATCGAGCTCGCCGACAAGTTCGAGAACATGGGCGCCCAGATGGTGCGCGAAGTGGCCTCGAAGACCAACGACCTGGCCGGCGACGGCACCACCACCGCCACCGTTCTGGCCCAGGCCATCGTGCAGGAAGGCGTGCGCGCCGTCGCCGCCGGCCTGAACCCGATGGATCTGAAGCGCGGCGTCGACATGGCCGTTGACGCCATCGTCGCCGACCTCGCCAAGAAGTCGAAGAAGGTCTCCACCAACGCCGAGATCGCGCAGGTCGGCACCATCTCCGCCAACGGCGAAGAGTCGATCGGCAACATGATCGCCAAGGCGATGGAGAAGGTCGGCAACGAGGGCGTGATCACGGTCGAAGAGGCGAAGAGCCTGGAGACCGAACTGGACGTCGTCGAAGGCATGCAGTTCGATCGCGGCTACGTGTCGCCCTACTTCGTGACCAACACGGAGAAGATGATCGTCGAGTTGGTGAGCCCCTACATCCTGCTGTTCGAGAAGAAGCTGTCTGGCCTGCAGGCCATGCTGCCGCTGCTCGAGTCGGTGGTTCAGTCGGGCAAGCCGCTGGTGATCGTGGCTGAGGACATCGAAGGCGAGGCCCTGGCCACGCTGGTGGTGAACAAGCTGCGCGGCGGCCTGAAGGTCGCGGCCGTGAAGGCCCCGGGCTTCGGCGATCGTCGCAAGGCGATGCTGGAGGACATGGCGATCCTGACCGGCGGCGAAGTGATCTCGGAAGATTTGGGCCACAAGCTGGAGAACGTGACCCTGCAGATGCTGGGCACCGCCAAGAAGATCGTGATCGAGAAGGAAAACACCACGATCGTCGACGGCGCCGGCAAGAAGAAGGAAATCCAGGCTCGCTGCTCGCAGATCCGCGCGCAGATCGAAGAGACCACTT
>JBMLRS010000080.1:1440-3617 GCA_049240905.1 Elsteraceae bacterium | reverse complement strand
CGCCCATGACTATGATCTGGAATATGGCAGCGACCGGATCGAGCTGCAGGAAGGCATGATCAAGCCCGGCCAGCGCGTGGTGGTGCTGGACGATTTGCTGGCGACCGGCGGCACCCTGGCCGCCTCCATAGCGCTTCTGCGGCGGGTCGGGGCGGATGTGGTCGGCGCCGCCTGCATCATCGAACTGAGCTTCCTCAATGGCCGCTCGCGCTTGGATGTACCCTTCTCGTCCCTGATCGCGTACGATTCCTGAAGTTTACCGTTCTGGAGACCCGCCATGGCCGCGCCGCTTGATTTTCCGCCCCCCGTCAGCATCCCGAACGACCTCAACCCGTTCTGGATGCCCTTCACCAACAATCGCGGCTTCAAGGCCAACCCGCGCCTTTTGGTCGCCGCCGACGGCATGTATTACTGGTCGGCGGACGGGCGGAAGATCCTGGACGGAACGGCCGGGCTCTGGTGCGTGAACGCCGGCCATCGCCGTCCGCAGATCGTGAAGGCGGTGCAGAAGCAGGTCGACATCCTCGATTTCGCGCCGACCTTTCAGATGGCGCATCCCCTGGCGTTCGAACTCGCCTCGCGGCTGACCGAGATGCTGCCCGGCGATCTCGACCATGTCTTCTTCACCAATTCCGGCTCTGAATCGGTCGACACCGCGCTGAAGATCGCCCTGGCCTATCACCGCGCCCGCGGCGACGCGAGCCGCGTGCGGCTGATCGGGCGGGAGCGGGGCTATCACGGCGTGGGCTTCGGCGGCATCTCCGTCGGCGGCATCTCCGCCAACCGCAAGACCTTCGGCCCGCTCCTGAACGGCGTCGACCATATGCCGCACACCCATAATCTGGCGAAGAACGCCTTCACCCGCGGCCAGCCGGAGCATGGCGGGGTGGAGCTGGCGGACGAGTTGGAGAAGATCATCGCCTTGCATGACGCCTCCACCATCGCCGCGGTGATCGTGGAGCCGGTCGCGGGCTCAACCGGCGTGCTGGTGCCGCCCAAGGGCTATCTGGAGCGGCTGCGCCAGATCACGGAGAAGCACGGCATTCTCCTGATCTTCGACGAGGTGATCACCGGCTACGGCCGCCTCGGCAAGGGCTTCGCCACCGACTATTTCAACGTCGTCCCGGATCTGATCGCCACCGCCAAGGGCCTCACCAACGGCGTGATCCCAATGGGCGCGGTGTTCGCCCGCAAGCATATCTACGACGCCTTCATGGATCAGCCGGAAGGCGCGATCGAGCTGTTCCACGGCTACACCTATTCCGGCCACCCGATCTCCTCGGCCGCCGGCATCGCCACGCTCGACACCTACCGCGACGAAGGCCTGTTCCAGCGCGCGGCCGACCTCTCGCAATACTGGGAGGACGCGGCCCATTCCTTGAAGGACGCCAACAACGTCATCGACATCCGCAACATCGGCCTGGTCGCCGGCATCGAGGTCGCCCCGCGGCCGGGCGCGCCGGGCAAGCGCGCGTTCGACGCCTTCACCAAGGCGTTCGAGAAGGGCGTGCTGATCCGCGTCACCGGCGACATCATCGCCCTCTCCCCGCCGCTGATCGTGGAGAAGCCGCAGATCGATCAGATCTTCGACACCGTGCGAACGGTGTTGAAAGAAGCCGCCTAGCCCTGTTCTCGCTTGAAGCGCTGCTGAGCTGGCGGCGCGACGTCCGGCGTTTTCGCACCGATCCGGTCGAGCCCGAACGGCTCGACCGATTGCTTGATCTCGCCGATTACGCCCCCTCTGTCGGCAACAGCCAACCCTGGCGCGTCGTGTCGGTCGAGTCGCCGGAACGCCGCGCCGCCGTGATCGCGCATTTCCATGAGCAGAACGAGAAGGCCGCCCTGCGTTACCAGAACGCGCAGGCCGACCTCTATCGCGGCCTTAAGTTGGCGGGCCTCCAGCAGGCCCCGGTTCATCTCGCCGTCTATTGCGACGAAGCGACCGCCCAGGGCCACCAGCTCGGCGCCCAGACCATGCCGGAGACGCGCGCCTATTCCGTGGTCTGCTACATCCACACGCTCTGGCTCGCCGCGCGCGCCGATGGCTTAGGTCTGGGCTGGGTCTCCATCCTCGAGCCCGACGCCGTCTCCACGATCCTCCAGACGCCCTTCCACGGGCGGGTGTTGGGGGAGGTCGGCGGCGGCTGGCCCCGGGGAGGACACAGGGAACCGGGGCG
>JBMLRS010000080.1:0-1430 GCA_049240905.1 Elsteraceae bacterium | reverse complement strand
CGTCCCCCCGAACCCCCCGCCGCCCGAGTATGGGCGCCTGATCGGCTATCTCTGCGTCGGCTGGCCCGAAGAAGAACATCTGGACCCGGAGCTCGAGCGCTTGGGCTGGCAATCCCGCCGCCCACAACGGGTGCCGCCGTTGGTTCGGTAAGGCTTCCCCTTCACCCTGAGCCTGTCGAAGGGTCGAGCAAACTCTTCAACGCCTCCCGCTTGCCGGCCCTTCGACAAGCTCAGGGCGAGGGGGGTACGAAAACGCAAAAACCGGCGACTCTCGCGAGGCGCCGGCGGCGTAGACTTTGACGGAGAACGCCCGAAAGCCGGGCGTTGAGGGCCTAGTAGCCCTCGCGCTCCATGCGCTTGCGCAGCAGCTTGCGATGACGCCGGACAGCTTCCGACTTCTCGCGGGCGCGCCGCTCGGAGGGCTTCTCGTAGTTGCGACGAAGCTTCATTTCGCGGAAAACGCCCTCACGCTGCATCTTCTTCTTAAGTGCGCGAAGCGCCTGATCCACGTTATTGTCACGAACAACGACCTGCACGACCGAACTTCCCTCCGGTTTCGGAATGAACGGGTCGTATACAGGTAAGCATCCCCGAGGGGAAGAGATTCCTATCAATGAATCGCAAGGAAGCATAATGACCGCCCGCCGCATCGTGAAAGCCGGCCACCCCGCGCTCACTCGCGTCGCCGACCCCATCGCCGATCCGACCGACCCAAAGGTGGCGGCCCTCGTGTTGGACATGATCGACAGTCTGGCCGAGGCGGGCGGCATAGGCCTCGCCGCGCCGCAGATCGGCGAGAGCGTGCGTCTGGTGATCTACTCCGTCCCCGCCTCGCGCGTGGAGCGGGAGGAGGACGCCCAGCCGATGACCGTGCTGGTCAACCCCGTGCTCACACCCTTGGGCGACGCGATGGTCGAGGGTTGGGAGGGCTGCCTATCGATGCCGGGAATGCGGGGGCTGGTCCCCAGGCATGATCGCCTCCATCTCTCCTGGCAGACGCTTGAGGGGGAGAGCCATGAGCGCGAGCTGTCGGGCTATCACGCCCGGGTCGTGCAACATGAATGCGATCACCTTGAGGGTCGGCTATACCCCACCCGCATGACCGACCTGTCGCAGCTGGTCTATCTGGATGAAATGGGAAATGACTGAGTCGCTGGAAGACCTGATCGCCCTGCGCGAAGCCGAACGCCGCAAGCTCCTGGCCGCAGCCCTGGAGGAGATCCCGTTCGAGGGCTGGAGCCGCCGGGCCTTGACCCAAGGCGCCCTCTCCCTCGGCCTGCCTGCCGTCGACGTGGATCGCCTGTTTCCCGGCGGCCCGGTGGAGGCGATCGAGTTCTGGAACGCCGAGGCCGACCAGGCCGTGCTCGACGCCTTCGCGAACGCGGAACGCCCGGCGATCCGCGTTCGCGACAAGGTCACCGTCGGCGTCC
>JBMLRS010000079.1:0-6188 GCA_049240905.1 Elsteraceae bacterium | reverse complement strand
CCACCTTCTTGCCCCGCAGCAATCCGGCGAATTGATATTCCGACAGCGTGTCCGGCACCGGCGTGACCGCCGCCAGAATGGACCCCGGATCCGCGCCCAGCACGGCCGCCGCCGGCAGCGGCTCGCGCTTCTCGAGGCCCCAGCGGCGGTGATGCTGGGCGCCGCCGCGATGCTTCAGCCAGCGCATCAGCGTGGTGTTCTTTCCCGTCACCTGCATGCGATAGATGCCGAGATTGTAGCCGTCCTCGCGCTTGGCGCTGGGCCCCTTGGTGACGACCAGCGGCCAGGTGATCAGCGGGGCCGGCTCGCCCGGCCAGCAGCCCTGGATCGGCAGTCTGGACAGATCGATCTGATCGCCGGTCAGCACCACTTCCTGGCAGGGCGCGGTCGACACCGATTTCGGCTTCATGGACAGCACGGTCTTCAGCAGCGGCAACAGCTCCAGCGCTTCGCGCCAGCCGCCGGGCGGCTCCGGCTGGCGGAGGAACGCCAGCGTTTCGCCCACCTCGCGGAGCTGCGAGGGCACGCGGTCCATGCCCCAGGCGACTCGCTCGACCGTGCCGAACAGGTTGACCAGCACGGGCATGTCGTAGCGTTGGCCTTGGGGGCCGACCACATTCTCGAACAGCACGGCCGGCCCGCCTTCGGCGAGCAGGCGGGTTTGGATTTCGGTCATTTCCAGATGGGTGGAGACCGGAGCGGAGACGCGGATCAACCGGCCTTCGCGCTCCAGCCGATCCATGAAGTCGCGGAGTGAATCGTATGGCATCGCGGACTCATGCCGCAGCGTCGCGACGGACGCCAGAGCTTCGATTTTGTTCCGGTTTAATTCGCGTTTTGTCGGTTCCAGAACGAGTCACGGCGAATCCATTGATTCACGGCGAGTCGCTCCAACCGAATCGAGGCAGGCTAGTCTTAATGTGTTCTCAAAATGTTTCGCTCATACCGACAGCCCCTCAACTATCGCGAGATGATCTGGGGCATGTTTTGCGATCTTCTTCGCCTCCGCGATGCTGGCGATCACGTCGTCCGCCGTGCTGAGCGGCCGACCCTTGAGCAGCTTCAGCGCCACCGCGCTGACGGTCATTAACGGAAATCGTCGCGGCGCGCCGTCGCGATCGACGCTCTCCAGATAACCCTTGGACCGGCTTTCGGCGTCATAGAACGACAGGACGCCCTCCTCGAACTTCGTCAGCAGGGACCGCGTCAGGGCGACGGCCTCGTCGACGGCGTGATCATAAAAGCCGGCGAAGAAATCATCACCACCGACATGGCCGATGAAGCAGCCGTCTTTCGGCAGATGCCCGCGCATCAGATCGGCGAACAACAGAATCGCTCGATCGCCCTGCCGAAAGCCGAACTTGTCATTGAACGGCTTGAAGTGATCGAAATCGAAATAGGCGAGAACGAAGGCTTCGTCGGATTTGCCAAGCGCCCGCGAGACGAATCCGTAGATCAGATTGTTGCCGGGCAGTCTGGTCAGCGGGCTTTGATCGCGCGCTGTCGCCAGTTCCAACTCGGCGACCACGCGCAGCAGCGCCCGGCTCGACAGGAACCCGGCGTAACGCATGTCCTTGATGACGATCAGGCCTTCCTCGCCGGCGTCCGTCGCGTAGCTGGCGACCAGCTTCTCGATCGGGAAATGCATGTCCACCACCGGGCAAGGTTCGACCAGATCGCCGATCCGCCTCCGGTAGCGCGCGTTGCGCAACAGATGCCACCCATAGGGGGTGAACAGCAGCGACTTCAGCTTGCGCTCTCGGATCAAGCCCAACGGCTCCAACGCCGCGTTCACGACGGGTAGGAAATCAAGATCGGGGTTCTTGCGGAAAAGCTCGACCGCGGAGACCAGATCAGCGTCGAACTGCACGGCGGGCAGGTCGACGAGATGACTCGCCAGCGTGTCGGCCTCGCCGCCGCCCCGCCGCCTTCGCCGTTCCGCCGTCGCCTTGATCGCGCCATAGCGATCGTTCAGTTTCAAGGGATCGAGCGTCGGCGACTGGACGAACCGCCCCTGGGCGAGGTCGCAACCGATCTCGAGGCAGGCCAGAAACTCGGCCTCCGTCTCCACGCCTTCGGCGATGACGGTCACGCCGATCTGGTGGACCAAGCGAATCACCCCGGCGACGAAGCCTTTGCTCTTGGGATCGCTCGTCAGCTTGCGGATGAACAGTTCGTCGATCTTCAAGAATCGCGGAGCCGCGTCGTAAATCAGTTGAAGACCCGCCTCCCCGCGCCCGAAATCGTCGATCGCGACCGCCAGCCCGGCTCTCCGCAGTTCCAGCGCCCGCCGCCGAAGGATCCCGCGCGTCAAAGGGGCCGCCGTCTCGGAAATTTCCAGGCATAGCAGGCTCGCCGCCAACCCCCTGGCCGCGCAGAGCGCGGACAACCCGCCGGCCAGGTCGCCGTCGGCCCTCAGGCCGCTCGCGCTCATGTTGCAGAACAGATGCGTGGTCGGCGGGGGCGCCAGGCTCACGAAGCGATCGATCGCCTTGGCGATCAGCAACGACTCCAAGTCGGCGGCCGCGCCCTCCGCTTCAGCGCGCTCGAACATCGCGGCCAGGTTGGGAAAGCCGGCTTCCTCCACGCCGCGCAGCAAAGCCTCGACGCCATAGCAGACGCCGGAATGGACGTTGACGATCGGCTGAAACTCGTAGCGCGCGGCGGTGGCGAAACTGCGCCAGAGACCCATGGCCTCGCTCCGCCCGGCGCCGCTGGGCGTGGCTCGGGACGGACGATGGAGCGCAATCCGGGTCACGCGGGATCGGGTCTTTCTGAGCATGGGCCGCTCGGGCCAGTTCGGAGACCCTGCTCAGAGAACTGTTACAGTTCCAACCTTCTCGCCTGTCACCCGCCACGCAGCCCACGAAATCACGATGGAATGACGAGATCTTTAAAAATAACGAAATTTTTGTGAAAATAGCCGCATATACAAAACAGACTGCCTGCGGTACCGATAATTGCGGTTGTCTTGACGCTGGCGCTTCGATTCAAGCGGCTCTCCAATGATTGGGCCGCGGAAGGCCGGCGTCGAAACTGAGTGGAGCTCAGGCGTCTTTCTGTAACGTCCGATCGTTATGGGGAAGATTCGAAAGGAGGGCGCGATCCCGCGTCTTTTTTTGAATGTGATTGTCGG
Source organism: Elsteraceae bacterium (assembly GCA_049240905.1). Lineage (GTDB taxonomy): Bacteria > Pseudomonadota > Alphaproteobacteria > Elsterales > Elsteraceae > JBMLRS01. The sequence goes on along the minus strand of JBMLRS010000079.1, from coordinate 3,052 downwards.
CGGTCTGAAGATGGGGTCACACGAGGCGACGGGACGGAGGTTTGGCCACGGCTCCGGCGCAGGCGTCGCTTACCCCGGGACCCTGCGGTCTCGACAGGGATCGCTTGCATGAGAGGCCCGCCGAAACTCGGCCGTGACGACGACGCCTTAGTCTGGTCGGAAGAGCCGACGTCTCCGGAGGCGGTCGACGAGCCGGATCCCTGGCTGATCCTCGTGGTGGACGATGATCTGGACATTCACCACGCCACGCAGTTCGCGCTTTACGGCGTCACCATCTTCGACCGCCGCGTCCGACTTCTCCACGCCCATAGCGCCCAACAGGCGATCGACATTCTGAAGTCGGAGCCGAACATCGCGATCGTCCTGCTTGACGTCGTGATGGACACGGACAGCAGCGGCCTTGATCTGGTGCGCTACATCCGGGAGGACCTGAAGCGGGGCGCGGTTCGGATCATCCTGCGCACCGGGCAACCCGGCTTCGCGCCGGAGCTGGAGGTGATCCGGCGCTACGACATCAACGACTACCGCACCAAGGTGGAGCTGACCCGAACACGGTTGCTGACCACCCTGACCACGGCGATCCGCTCCTATCTGCAGATCGAAGTGATCGAAGCGAGCCGGCGCGGGCTGACCCAGATCGTCGGGGCGTCCGCGGACTTGTTCTCGGAACGCTCGATCGCGCGGTTCGCCAATGGGGTGCTGACCCAGTTGCGCGGCTTCATGCCCGGCGTGATCGACGGATTGGTGATGAGCGGCGCCGGCGAGACGGAAGAGGAGCAGGTCCCGACCGTCCTGGCCGGAACCGGGCGGCGTCATGAACTGATTGGCCAGACCCTGGACCAGTTGGCGGATGACGATCTGAAACAGCGCTTGAGTCAGGCGCTCAAGGACGGGGTGACGCGCTTTGACGACGCGTCCGCGGTTTTGCCCATCCGGACGCCAAGCGGCGAGACGGCGGTCATCTATGTCGCCACCCGACGCGCGCTTGATTCGGCGGATCGACAACTGGTCGGGCTGTTCGCCACCAACATCGCGATCGGCTTCGACAACGCGCGGCTGTTCGAGCGCACGCAGCAACTCGCCTTCATCGATCAACTGACCGGGCTCGCCAACCGCACTCGGTTTCTGGAAGTCGGCGACGTGGCGCTCGCCTCTCGGGAGCCGCATGGCCTGTATCTGATCGATCTCGACGGATTTCAGTCGGTCAATGACGGCTTGGGCGGCGACGCAGGCAATCTCGTGCTGCGCAGCATCGCTCAACTGCTCAGCGAAGTGATGAACGAAGCGGTCGTTGTGGCCCGGCTGTCGGGAGATCTTTTCGGCGTGGTCGCCCTGGCGGACAGCGAGGACATGATCGACGCGACCTTGATGCGGCTCGCCAGCTGTTTTGAAGAGCCGCTGACGATCGGCGACCTCAGCCTCCCGGTCGCCGCCACGATCGGCTTCGCCGTGGACGCGGGCTCGAAAGCGACGACCATGCTGCAGCACGCCTCGATCGCGCTGAAGCAGGGCAAGCGTGATCGGCGCGGCGGGGCGACGCGGTTCGCGAGCGAGATGGACCTGATCCTGCGCCAGCATGTGGCGTTGGTCAGCCGACTGCGCGGCGCGCTGGCGGGGGGCCAGTTCCAAGCCTTTCTGCAGCCGATCGTCCGCCTGCCGGACGGCAAGCTGATGGGGGCCGAAGCGCTGCTGCGTTGGCGCACGCCCAGCGGCGAATTGGTGCCGCCCGAGCAGTTCATCCGCGCGGCGGAGGAGTCCGGCATGATCGTCGCCCTGGGCGACTGGGTGCTGTGCGAGGTCTGCCGTCTGATGAACCGCTTCGACCAGGCGGGCATGGCGCCGTTGAAGTTCGCGGTGAACGTCTCGATGCGGCAGTTTCGCGAAGCGGGCTTCGTCGGCCGGGTCGGCGAGATCCTGAAGACCTACAAGATCGATCCGTCGCGCCTGAACATCGAAATCACGGAATCCACCTTGATGGAGGATTTCAACGGTCTGATCGACGCGCTGCGCGCCCTGCGCAAGATGGGGTTGAGCCTGTCGATCGACGATTTCGGGACCGGCTACTCGTCTTTGTCCTATCTGCTCAACCTCCCGGTGACCAAGCTGAAGATCGACAAGTCGTTCGTGGCGGAGATCGACCGGCGCCGTGAGTCGCGCAGCATCGCCTCCATGATCGTCACCATGGCGAAGGAGCTTGGTGTCGGCGTAGTGGCGGAAGGCGTTGAATCCACAGCCCATGAGGCGGTATTGATAGGGCTGGGCTGCGACGAGGCGCAGGGCTGGCTCTACGCGCAGGCGATGCCGGCGGAGGCCTTCGAAGTGTTCGCCCGCACGAGGGCAATTCAATGAACGGGAACCGGGCAGCATGCCAAGTCGCTACTGGGTCATAGGCGGGGACTACACCGACACAGGCTTTCACGATCTGGTGCCCGGCACCGAAGAGGACGTGCTTGGGCCGTTCGACAACTACGAAGCCGCCCACACCGCCTGGCAGGCCAAGGCCTGGTCCACCGTCGACAGCTGCACCAAACGCTATCGCATCGTAGAGGATCGCGGCCGCACCAAGATCCGGCGCTTCTATGTGATCGGCGGCGAGTATATCGACACCCATTTCCGGCAATTGGCGCCCGGCACGCAGGAAGAGCGCGACGGCCCGTTCGAGAGCTATGAGCAAGCGCACAAGGCTTGGCAGTCAAAGGCCTGGTCGACGGTCGACGCCTGCACCAAGCGCTATCGCATCGTCGAAGAAGTGGAAGCGTAAGCGGCGGCGAAACCTTACCCTAACATCCGCCAGATCACCGTCTCGCGTTCCTCGCGATCCTCGAGGTCGAGAGTGGTCGGCACGATATAGCGGGCGACTTCGGCCAACCCGTCGCTGGGCTTGTAGCTCCGGCCGGGATCGGCCAGCAGAACCGTGACGCCCGCGCGCGACGAAGCCCGCCCCCATTGGGTCACCGCCTCCGCCAGCGGCCGCTCATAGCACATGTCGCCGAACAGCAGGATGTCGGCCGGGGGCGGCGCGTCGATCGCGATGCGATCCAGGATCTGCAGG
>JBMLRS010000078.1:0-2471 GCA_049240905.1 Elsteraceae bacterium | reverse complement strand
CTCGCCCGCGGCCAGCAGCAACGCGCGGAAATGCTCCGCGTCCACCTGCGGCTCAAGGCGATGGGCTTCGAACTCATCCGCCAACAGACGCGTCGGCGAGGGGTTGAGATCCTGCTGGTACAGGGCTTGAACCACCGCCAACCGCGCTTCGCGTCGGGCTTTGGCCGCCACATTCAATCGACGTCCGCCGGCCATCTAAGCAATCCCCAGTTTCTGGCGCAGCGCGATCATCGCCAAGCAAGCGGCGACGGCCTCGCCGCCCTTGTTCTTGCGGTCATGCCGAGCCCGCGCCCAGGCTTGAGCGCCGTTCTCCACGGTCAGAACGCCGAAGCCGATCGCGGCGGCGTGGCGCAAGGCCACGTCCTGCACGCCGCGCGCAGTCTCCTCGCAGACGTGATCGTAATGGGAGGTCTCGCCGCGGATCACGCAGCCCAGCGTGACGAAACCGTCATAGGGCCGCGCCAGCTTGCCGGCGGCGGTCGCGCGCAGGGTCATCTCGATCGCGGTCGGAATCTCGAAAGCGCCGGGCACCTCCAGCCGATCCCAGGTCGCGCCCGCCTGCTCCAGCGCGGCGACCGCGCCTTGGAACAGGGTTTCGCCGATCGCTTGATAGTAGCGCGCTTCGACGATCAGAACATGCGGGCCGGCCATCAGATGCGCTCCATCGGCAACGAACGATAATCAACAACGGTCAGGCCATAGCCTTCCAGACCGACGATCGGCCGGCGATGGTTGCTGAGCAAAATCATCGACTTGACGCCGAGATCGACCAGAATTTGCGCGCCGACGCCGTAATCCCGCAAGCCGCCCGGCGCCCCAGGCTGGCCCAGAAGATGTTTCAGGCGATCGGTCAGGGCGGTCGGCGAAGGCTCGCGCAGCAGCACGACCACGCCGCGCCCCGCCTCCTCGATCATCCGCATCGAGGTCTCAAGCTCGCCGCCGCACTGGCGGTCCCCCAGCACGTCGCCCAGCAGGTTGAGGGCGTGCATGCGCACCAGCACCGGTTCGTCGGTCGTCACGTCGCCCTTAACAAGCGCGACATGCTCGGCGTAGTTCACCTGAGAGACATAGACGCGCATCGTGAAGCGGCCGCCATGGACGCTGTCCAGCACCGTCTCCAAACCACGCTCCACCAGCTTTTCGCTGCGCCGACGATAGGCGATGAGGTCCGCGATCGTGCCGACCTTGAGCCCGTGGAACTGGGCGAATTTGATCAGATCGGGCAGACGCGCCATCGTGCCGTCGTCGTTCATGATCTCGCAGATCACGCCGGCGGGCTGCAAGCCCGCCATGCGGGCGATGTCGACAGAAGCCTCGGTATGGCCCGTGCGGACCAGCACGCCGCCGTCGCGCGCGACCAGCGGGAACACATGGCCGGGCGTCACCAGATCGTCGCGCCCGGACTCCGGATTGATGGCGACGGCGATCGTGCGGGCGCGATCGGCGGCGGAGATGCCCGTGGTCACCCCTTCGCGCGCTTCGATGCTCACCGTGAAGGCGGTCTGATGCCGGGTGCCGTTGGTCTGCGCCATCAGCGGCAGGCCCAAGGCCTCGACGCGCTTGCGGTCAAGCGCGAGGCAGATCAGCCCGCGCGCGTGCTTGGCCATGAAATTCACGGCTTCGGGCGTCGCGAACTCGGCGGGGATCACAAGGTCGCCTTCGTTTTCGCGGTCCTCGTCATCGACCAGAATGATGAAACGGCCAGCCCGCGCGTCCGCGACGATGTCTTCGATCGAGGACAGATACTCCTGAAGGGAGTGGCGGCTAATCACGGTTGAGGAGTCGGGCGACATAACGAGCCAGCATGTCCACTTCGATGTTGACGCTGGCGCCTGGGACGAGGCCAGCGAAATTGGTGTGCGCGTGCGTGTGCGGAATGATGTTCACCGCGAAGCCGGCGTCTGAAACCTCGTTCACCGTCAAGGACACCCCATCGACGGCGATGGAGCCCTTCACCGCAATATAGCGGGCGATCTCCTTCGTAACAGCGTATCGCCATCGCGCGCTTCCGCCCTCCGGCTCGATGGCCGCCACCTGCGCCACGGCGTCGACATGGCCGGACAGGATATGGCCGCCCAGCTCGTCGCCGACGCGCAACGCGCGCTCGAGATTGATCGGCGTCCCCTCCGACCAGGAAGCGACCGTGGTGCGCGCGGCCGTCTCGCGCGAGACTTGAACCTTGAACCAGCCGTCGCCGTTTTCGACCACGGTCAGGCAGACGCCCGAACAGGCGATTGAAGCGCCGAGCGCGACCTCCGCCGCCTTCCAGGGAGCCTCGATGGTCAGAGCGAGATCGGTGCTCGCGTCGGGGGAGGCGACGCCAGCCACGCGCCCGACATGGGAGATGATGCCTGTGAACATGATCCGGGCACCCTAACCCGCCCGGCCCCAGCTTTCCAGCCGATCCCTGCCGAGCATGGCAGACTTGCGCAAAACCCAGGGCTCGGAGTCGTGGGGTTGGGGGGTACCAA
>JBMLRS010000077.1:0-1315 GCA_049240905.1 Elsteraceae bacterium | reverse complement strand
CTAAAGGAACCTCGGACGGCATCGCGCTGCTGATCAACGTGATCGGCATGCTTGTGGTGCTGGTGGCGCTCGTCGCGCTGTTGAACGAGTGCCTGTCGCTGCTGCCGAACATCGGCGGCGCGCCGGTGACGCTCCAGGGACTCTGCGGCCCCTTGTTCACCCCGATCGCCTGGATGATCGGCGTGCCGTGGGCGGAGGCCGGAGCCGCTGGCGCGCTGCTTGGCACGAAAACAGTCTTGAACGAACTCTTGGCCTATCTTGAGATGATGCGAGCGCCGAAAGAAGCCTTGAGCGATCGCTCGAGGCTGCTGATGGCCTACGCCCTCTGCGGCTTCGCCAATTTCGGCGGGCTGGGGATCATGCTGGGCGGGCTGGTCGCCATGGCCCCGGAGCGGCGCGCGGAGATCGTGGGGCTTGGCGGCCGAAGCCTCTTCGCCGGGATGCTCGCCACCTGCTTGGCCGCGGCCATCGTTGGGTTCTTCGTGTAGCGAGTCTTCAACTCAGCCTGAATCACAGAAAGCCGAAAACGCGCTATTTCTCATAAGGTTCCGATCAAGACCCGCTTCGAAGTAAGCGGATCTTGCTCTAAGGCGTCGAACACCACGCAACCGCGCGTTGATATGAAATCGCAATCGAATCGTCGCTCTAACCGTCACGTCGCCGTCGCAAGCTGCTCCTCGGATCTGAACGAAGAGCGCCGGGACGGAGATGGTTTCTTTGCAAGCAGACAGCCCAGCCTCCCCGACCTTCGATCGGACAGCGTGGCCGCCTTCGCCGCTGCGGAGCCTGAACGCGCAGCTCGTGCTTGGTCTGTCAGCGACCCTGTTGGTCGTCATCACCGCCTCCACGATCGCCATTCTGACCCTGTTCGCCAGGGTTGATCGACTTCAGGAACAGCGTCAGTCCGTTGTGAACAGCCTGAACGCGGATTTCCGCGACACGCTGGGCCGATATCAAACCCTGCTCACCGAACTGCCGAGCAAGTTGACCGTCAACCCCGCCGCGCGCATGGAGGCGGCCATCCAATCGATGGACGTGAGGCAGGCTGTCGACATCCCGGTGGATGACCTGTCCGCCCATTTCAATCGCGAGCAACGCCGCGACCTTCGGAAAGCGAACGGGTTTCTGGCGCGAGACGCGGGGGCGCGCCTGCCGGGCGGCGTGTCGCTGGCGACCCCTGTCTTCGACGAGGGCGGAAGCTTCCTGTTCGTGCGCGAACGGCTGATCGCCGGCTTATCGGTCGAGACCGTTTCGAAATCGGTGCAAGAGCAGATCGACGCCGGGCTCATCACCCCGGAACAGGCCGCGTTTTCGG
>JBMLRS010000076.1:0-13264 GCA_049240905.1 Elsteraceae bacterium | reverse complement strand
ATCACCTGTCTGGTGAATGAGAAGGTGGCGTTAAGCTCGCCCAAGGTGGCCGAGGCGCTGGGCGGGGCCGGCGTGGTCACGCTCAAGGCGGACTGGACTCGCCGCGACCCAGGAATCACCGCGCTGCTCGCTGAGTTCGGCCGCAACGGCGTGCCGCTCTACGCCCTCTACCCCGCGAAGGGCCGCGCCGCCGAACTGTTGCCGCAGATCTTGACCGAAGCGGAAGTGATCGCCGCGATCGGACGACTGGCGCCGGCCACTTAGCGTCCTATTTATCAACCCTAGTTTTCCCAGCCCAGGAGGATTGACCGATGATTTCGCGCCGTTTCCTGCCTTTTGTCCTCTCCGCCTTCCTATTGCCCGCGCTGCCGGCGCTCGCCTCGCCTGAGATCGGCGCTCCGGCGCCCGCCTTCAAGGCCATGGACAGCAACGGCAAATCCGTCAGCCTCGCCGATCTGCGCGGCAAGCTGGTCGTGCTGGAATGGTCGAACCATGACTGCCCGTTCGTGGTGAAGCATTATCGCAGCGCCAACATGCAGGGCCTGCAGAAGGAGGCCGCCAAGGACGGGGTGGTGTGGCTGACCGTCATCTCCTCCGCCCCGGGCACGCAGGGTTATGTCGAGCCGACGCAGGCGAACGAACTGACCGCCAAGCGTGAAGCCGCCCCCTCCAACGTGCTGTTGGACCCGACCGGCGTGGTCGGCAAGGCCTACGGCGCCCAGACCACTCCGCACATGTATGTGATCGGCAAGGATGGCGTGCTGCTCTACAAGGGCGGGATCGACGACAAGCCGACCACGAACGTCGCCGACGTGCCGGGCGCGAAAAACTATGTGCGGACCGCGCTGGAGGCCGTAAAAGCAGGCCGCGCAGTTGACCCCGCCGTGACGCGGCCCTATGGCTGCACGATCAAATACAGCTCATGACGCTGGATCCCGCCTGAGGGACCGTTGGAGGAAAGATGATGCAAGGCGTTCGCGTTCTCGGTGAAATGAAGCCCGGCTACGAAGCGGTCCTGACGGATGACGCCTTGGCCTTCGTGGTTGGCTTGCAGCGTAAGTTCAACGCGGAACGCAAACGCCTTCTCGCCGCCCGCGCCGAAGTGCAGGCCAAGCTCGACGGGGGTTGGAAGCCGGATTTCCTGGCTGAGACCAAGCATGTGCGCGAGGGCGACTGGACGGTCGCCCCGCTGCCCAAGGATCTGCTGGACCGCCGGGTGGAGATCACCGGGCCGGTCGACGCCAAGATGATCATCAACGCCCTGAACAGCGGCGCCTCGGTGTTCATGGCCGACTGCGAGGACGCCAGCACCCCGACCTGGTCCAACATGATCGAGGGCCAGCGCAATCTGGCCGCCGCCGTGCGCCGGGAACTGACCTTCACCGATCCCGGCACCGGCAAGGCCTATAAGCTGAACGACAAGCTGGCGGTGCTGTTCGTGCGCCCGCGCGGCTGGCATCTGCCGGAGCGGCATGTGGAGGTGGACGGCGAAGTCATGTCCGGCTCGCTGTTCGACTTCGGCCTCTATTTCTTCCATAACGCCAAGGAATTGCTGGCGCGCGGCAGCGGCCCCTATTTCTATCTGCCCAAGATGGAGAGCCATCTGGAGGCCCGCCTGTGGAACAGCGTGTTCGTCCACGCGCAGGACGCTTTGGGCGTTCCGCAGGGCTCGATCAAGGCTACGGTGCTGATCGAGACGATCAACGCCAGCTTCGAGATGGACGAGATCCTGTATGAGCTGCGCCAGCATTCCGCCGGCCTGAATTGCGGCCGCTGGGACTATATCTTCAGCTTCATCAAGAAGTTCGCGATGCAGTCCTGGGCGGCCATGCCCGATCGCGGGCAAGTGACGATGCTGAGCCATTTCATGCGGCATTACAGCCTGCTGCTGATCAAGACCTGCCATCGCCGCAACGTGCACGCCATGGGCGGCATGGCCGCGCAGATTCCGATCAAGGACGATCCGGCGGCCAATGAGGCCTCGATGGAGCGGGTGCGCGCCGACAAGCTGCGCGAAGCGACCGACGGGCATGACGGCACCTGGGTGGCGCATCCGGGCCTGATCCCGATCGCCAAGGCGGTGTTCGACGAGCATATGAAGGAAGCCAACCAGATCGCGCGCAAGCGGCAGGACGTGAACGTGACCGCCGCCGATCTGGTGACCGTGCCCACGGGCACGCGCACGGAGGCAGGATTGCGCCAGAACCTCGCGGTCGGCATCGGCTATATCGAAGCCTGGCTGCGCGGCCTGGGCTGCGTGCCGCTGTTCAACCTGATGGAGGACGCGGCCACCGCCGAGATCTCCCGCGCGCAGGTGTGGCAGCAGGTGCATCATAAGCTGACCCTCGAGGACGGCCGCGTGGTGGACGTTCCGCTGTGCAAGGCGTTGATCGAGGACGAGCTGAAGAAGTTCGAGGCCATGGTGGGGGCCGAGCGCTTCGCCAAGGGCAAATATGCCGAGGCCGCGGGCCTGATGCATGACCTGATCGAGTCCGAGCGTTTCGTCGAGTTCCTCACCCTTCCGGCCTATGACCGGGTGGTGACGCTGAAGGCGGCGTAACTGGGAAGATTTTAAGGAGGGGGAGCGGGTCGGCTCCCCCTTTTTTTGCCCTGTTCAATTCGGCGGGGAGCCCGAGGGCGGGAAGAACATCCTTCGGAACTTCTGCGCGGCGGTTTCGAACAGATCGGCGTCCATCTCGTTGTAGGGCGGTCGCTCCAGCCGTTTGATCAGCTTGCGGTCGACGAACAGCACGTCCCAGCGCCGCGCCAGCCGATCGGCCAGTCTTACGGCTTTTGGTGAAATTTCCACCAGCGGGCCGCGGAGGATCCGCGCGCGCTGCTCGCAGCCGTCCAGCGCCAGCTTCAGCGCGCGCTGCAGGCTTTCCGGCTTGGGCTCGCGGCCCAACGCGTCGGCCATGACCTCGTCATCTTCCAGACGGGTGATCGGAAACAACTCGTAAGCCTCGGCCTTGGCCTGATCTTCCGGCGAGGGCGGGTTTTCCTTCTCCAGCTCCTCGGCCTCGTCTTCGTCCTGATCCGCGCGCTCCTCCGCCTCGATCAGATCGGCGATGGCCGGAATCAAAGCCTTTAATTCCTTCTCCAGGGCGCGGCGCTTGGGCGAGCGCTCGTCCGGCGCGGGCGCCGCGCGCTTGGGGATCACACCCAGATACTGCGCGTAGAGGCGAACCATCTGCGCCCAGACCGGCGAGAGTTTTCCCTCATAGAGCGGCCCGGCGGAGATGACGTCCACCACATGCCCCATCAACCACTCCACCCCGAAGGCGCCCGGCGGGGGCGGAAGGGGGGTGGGATTGGCGGCGAACACCGCGCCATTGGCCTGCATCACACTGTCAGGCCGGCGTCTTTGGTGAGGGGATCGGTAATCGAGCGTCATACGCGAGGGAATAAAACAGGAACAAAATAGAGTCAATCAGAAAATCACCGAAATGGTGGATTGACTCCTGCCGTTTGATCTCGCCCGTATGGATCGGGTATATACAGACGTAGCGTGCTGATTCTGATCAGGCTTAGCTTAGATGACCGAGAAGGCGGTGTTCGCGATGAAGATGGACGCGCAGAGGCGCGCGGACTTCATGGCGACGGAGCGTCAATCGATGCGCGCTCACGGCGGGGTCTCGAACGAAGAGGTTGAAGCGCTCTTCGCCCAACGCAGGGCGGAGGCGGCTGCACGTCCGGAGGGGCGTCTCCTGCTTGGTTCAGTTTTGCAGGAGATAGGGCGTAAGCACGATATAACCCACGCCGACATGGCGGCCATAGAGCAGGCCCAAACGAAGAGTTCGGCCGAGCCGCTTCGGCTCGCAAACTCACTAAAAACTCACTCTGACCCCTTTTTTATTTTTTTACGGGATTCCAATGATCGTCGACTGCGCTGCAGGACGGTCTGAGGATGGGTTCTTGTCGCGGCTTGCGGGTTAAAACCGCGTCGTCAGATCGGTCAACCAAGCTGGCGAGATCTCGACCAGGGCGGCCTCAAGGCTTTTGTCGAGCCCGGTGAGGATCGCGGCGCCGATCGCAAGCAGGGCGACGCCCAAAACATATTTGCCGGTCTGACCGGCGGCGGCGAGGCGGCCGCGCCAGCGGAGCAGGGCTTGGCGGGAGAGGCTGCCGATCAGCAGCAGGGGGAAGGCGGCGCCGAGGCCGAACATGATCATCACGCCGGCGACCTGGGGCAGGGCTTCGCGCTGGGCGGCGAGGGTGACGGCGGCGCCCATGGTGGGGCCGACGCAGGGGCTCCAGACGGCCCCTAAAAGCAATCCGATGATGAATTGCCCGGAGAGGCCGGAGGGGGCGATGCGGACAAGCAGGCCGTCGGCGGCGGCGCCAAGCGGGGAGGCGGCGGCGGCGAAGCGCTGCTGCAAGCCGTGGCTGAGCAGCAGGACTCCGACCGCGACCATGATCGCGGCGGCGGCGGCGCGGAACAAGTCGCCGTCCAACCCGACGCTGAAGCCGATCGTCGCCACGAACAGCCCGACCGTCACGAAGGACAGGGCGACCCCGCCCGCCAACGCAAGCGGCCCGAGGCGATGCGTCGCCGCCGCGCTGCCCACCACGATCGGCAACAGCGGCAGGACGCAGGGCGACAGGGTGGAGAGCAAGCCTGCGAGCCCGCCGAGCGCGTAGGTTCCGACGGGCATCGTGCGTCGCTCGACCCGCCGCCCGTCACGCTCCCCTGGATGTCATGACGAGGTTGCGAATCTCCGCCGGGTCGGTGACGCCGGTTGAGCGCGCGCGCTCGACCTTGCCGTTGAACGCGATCAAGGTGCTTTGCTTCTGCACGTTGAATTGGCGCAGCAGATCCTTCTGCGAGTCGAAATCGATTGTGAAGATCATCAGGTCCGCGAGGTCCGGGCTGTTCCGCAACGCCTCGATGATCGGCTTCTGCTTGACGCAGACCGGGCACCAGGGGGCGAACACTTCGACCAGGATTGGCTTGCCCGCCGCTTGCGCGGCCTGGAAGGCGGCGGCGTCGTAGGGGCGACGCTCTCCGGCGCGCGCGTCGGCGGAGGCGAGGCTGACCAGGGCTGCGACGGCGAAGCCCGCGCTCAAGCGGAGAAAATGGCGACGATCAGACATGCGGCTCTCCCAGATCAGCGGCGTCTGGCGAAGGCGCCCGCCGCTGCATCCTTCGTTCGCGCGCCAGAGCGCTTAGGTTACGGCGCGCTGTGACAAAGACGCGTCAGCCGGCTATGGATGGCCGAGATGATCGACGCCGGCGCCTATCTTGGTCTTTTTCTCGCGGCCTTCATCGCCGCCACGATCCTGCCCATGCAGTCGGAGGCGGCTTTGGTCGGCCTGCTGCTGGCGGACTACAGCCCCTGGGCGTTGGTGAGCGTGGCGAGCGCGGGCAATGTGCTGGGCTCGGTGGTGAATTGGCTGCTGGGGCGGGGGATCGAGCGGTTCCGTGAACGGCGCTGGTTCCCGGCGAGCCCCGCCGCCATGGCCCGGGCGGAACGGTTCTATCGCCGCTTTGGCCGATGGACGCTGCTGCTGAGCTGGGTTCCCATCGTCGGCGACCCGCTGACCGTGGTCGCCGGCGTGCTGCGCGAGCCGTTCCCCAGCTTTCTGGCGCTAGTGACCCTCGCCAAGACCGGCCGCTACGTCGCGCTCGCGGCGATTACGCTGAATTGGGGGTGAGGGGGTTAATTCAGCTTCACCGCTGCGATGCGCTTCACTTCGTCCGGATGCTTGGCCATCCATTCCTTGTTGCCGATCACCAGCGCGTCGACGGTGACGGTGGGGATGGCGGCGCCCTTCACGGCGGTTTGCAGGTTCTTGTAGGTTCCGGCGGGAATGGTCGCCTCGAAATAGGGCTTGCGGCCGTCGCTGGTCTGAAGTGCGGTCACGCGTTTGTCGTTGATCGCGATCAGGTCGAGCTTGGCGCCGGCCTCGTCGATCGCCTTGATGGTGGCGGCGCCGGGGGCGGTGACGTTGAAGACGCAATCCACCTTTTCCGTAGGCGAGCGCAGGCGAGCCAGGGTGCGGTCCGAATTCGGGTTGCCGAGCTTGTTCAGCGTGGCGGTCTTCAGGTTGGGGAAGACGATCGACAGGCTGTCCCAGGTGAGGGCGGGGCCGCCTTCGGCCGGGCCGACCAGCACGTTGGTTCCGGCCTTCACGTCGGCGATGGTCTTGATCTTGGTGTATTCGTTGCAGATCAGCAGCGCCGCCTCGCGATAGGCGATCAGGATCACGCCGTTCTTCACCGGGCCGGGGTTCGGGCGGCGCTGATAGACCAGGAGCGCGTCGCCCTGGACCATGCCGACGTCGCAGGTTCCGGCGTCGATCTTCTCCAGGATGTCCAGGCTGCCCTTGTTGACGGAGGGCTTGTACCCCAGCTTACGAAGGGCGGCGGCGTATCCGCCATCTTCGTCCCCGCCACAGGCCTTAACCTCGACTTGGGCTTTGGGCAGTTGCAGTTGAGCCTGCGCTGGCGCTGCGATCAGAAGAGCGGCGGCGATCCCAAGCAAGGGCTTCAGCATGGTGATTTCTCTCGAATTCGGCGTCTGAACGGCGTCAAATCGAGCCTATCTCGGAAAAACTAATGTTTAAAGAGGCGTCTGAAGGCATTTCTTCGTCGTTTTTGTATGCATATGAACAAATCTTAACCGCTTCCGGCATTTCCATGGAGGACGGTTTCAGTCATGGTAATCGGGCGCGCGACTCCAGGTGAAGCCTGGGGCGCGGCCGGGCATTTCAGGCAAATGGGGCGATGAGCGAGCGGTACGAACAACGACTGACCATTGAGTATCTCCATAATTTGGTCAGTCAGACCGGGGGCGTGGTCGGGTGCGACGGGTGGTTGGAGCGCTATCTGCGTTTCGACGCCAAGGACATCGGCATCGATCTGTCCGGCGACCCCGAAGCCGATGAAGAGCCGCTGTTCAATCAGATCCCGGGCGGGCGCCGTCGCCAGCGCTCCTACCGCACGGTCAGCGACGAGCGCTGGAAGCAGATCCGCGACGTGATCTCCGGCCGCATGCGCTCGCTGCGCAGCGTCGGCGTCGGCTCGCTGGAGCGCACGGTGCGCAAGATCGCCGCGATGTTCCGCCTGGACGCGGCGGACGCCGCCATTCTGGGCCTGTTGATCCGCCTGCAGCTGGATCACCCGCTGGCGAGCTTCTGGCGCCATACGCCGTTCGTGAACACGCGGCTGGCGGGGGATGATTCCGCGCTGCTGACGGCCGCGCTCTGCGGCCTGTCGCGCGACGCCTTCACCGATCGGCTGCTGCCGAACCGGCCTTTGCTGTCCTCCGGCCTGCTGGCGATCGATCATGACGGCGACGTCACGGTGCTCTCGCGCCTGCTGCGGGTGGTGCGCAGCGGGGCGCGCGACAGCGCGGACGTCGATCGCGTGCTGATCGGCAAGCCGGCCGTGCCGGAGCTGGAATGGGATGACTTCCAGCATCTGGGGGCCGACCGCGACGCGCTGGCCCGCGTGCTGGAAGGCGCGCTGAACCAGAACGCCGTCGGCGTGCATATCCTGCTCTATGGACCGCCCGGCACCGGCAAGACCGAATTCGCCAAGGCCGCGGCGGAGAAGGTGGGCGTGCGCCTGTTCAGCGCCGGCGAGACGGATGAGGAGGGCGGCGAGCCGGTGCGGCGGGAGCGGGTGAATGAATACCGCATGCTGCAGCGCCTGCTGGCCGAACGCGCGCCCTCGCTGATCCTGTTCGACGAAGCCGACGACATGTTCGAGGCGCTGGCCGATTCAGGCTCGCACCCGTTCTTCGGCGGGGCCAATCAGCGCAGCGACCGCACGGCCAGCCGGGTCTATATCCATCGCCAGCTGGAGCAGGCCCCGGTGCCGACGCTCTGGACCACCAATCACATCGCCTCGCTGAGCCGCGCGGTGCTGCGCCGCATGACCCTCGCGATCGACGTGCGGGTGCCGCCGCCCTCCGTGCGCCGTCGGGTCTGGGAGAAGCTGTTGGACAAGAATCTGGTGGAGGCGACCCCGGCGGAAGTGACGGCGCTGGCCCGCGATTTCGAAGCGGCCCCGGCGATCGCCGCCGGCGCGGTGCGCGCGGCCTCACTGACCGGCGGCGGCATCCCCGCCGTGCGCCATGCGATCCAGGGCATCGCCAAGGTGATGAACGGCGGCAAGACGCCGACCCCGTTGCCGCCGGCGCCCTCGGAATATGATCCCGACTTGGTGAACGCGGACGTGGATCTGGCGAAGATCGCCGATCGGCTGGCGAAGCCGGACGGGGCGCGCGCGGTCTCCTTCTGCCTGTCCGGCCCGCCCGGCACCGGCAAGAGCGCCTGGGTGCGCCATCTGGCCGACCGCATGGGGCTGGAGGTGGTGCATAAGCGCGCCTCCGACCTGCTGTCGAAATGGGTCGGCGGCTCCGAGGCGAACATCGCCGAGGCGTTCGACGAAGCGCTGGGGCTGGGCGCGTTTCTGGTGTTCGACGAGGCGGACAGCCTGCTGGCCGATCGTCGCGACGCGCAGCGCAGCTGGGAAGTGAGTCAGGTCAACGAGATGCTGACCTGGATGGAAAGCCACGCGCTGCCCTTCGCCTGCACCACCAATCTGGTCGACCGGCTGGATCCGGCCTCGCTGCGCCGCTTCACCTTCAAGATCGTGCTGGATTTCATGACCAAGGAGCAGGCGCGCGGCGCGTTCAAGCGCTTCTTCGACCTGGAGGCCCCGGCCAGCCTGGACAAGGTGCCAATGCTCACCCCCGGCGATTTCGCCGTGGTCAAGCGCAAGGCCGACGTGATGGACTGCCTGGACGACCCGAAAGCGCTGGTCGCCATGCTGGATTCCGAAAGCAAGGCGAAGCCGGATCGGCCGAAAGAGATCGGGTTTTAGGGGCGTGCGTCCGGCCCGAATCCCCTCACCCTGAGCCTGTCGAAGGGTGCGCAAACGCGCCGCCGCCGCCGCCGCCCTCGCCCTTCGACAGGCTCAGGGTGAGGCGGCGAGTGGTTGCTATTTCAACGAACCGCTCCGCCCCGCCAGATAATCTTTGATCGCGGGGCTTTGGCTGAGGCCGATCGCGCGGGCGTAGGCGGTGCGGGCTAATTCCTGTTGTCCGAGCTTGGCCAGGAGGTCGGCGCGGACGGCCCAGAAGGGTTGGTAGGACTGGATGTCGGCGGCGGGGAGGTCGTCGAGCTGGGCGAGGCCGGTTTCCGGGCGTCCGGCTTCGCCATAGGCTGCGGCTCTGCCGACCCAGGCGCCGATCGAGGGGGCGCGCAGCATCAAAGTCTCGTAGAGCGCGATCACCACGGCCCAGTTAGTTTGGCCGGTGACGGCGCGCTGGATGTGGATGGACTGGATCGCGGCTTCGATCTGGAAGCGGCCGAAGGCGGCGGGGTCGTCCCGGATAAGTTGGGCCGCGCGCGTCAATTCCTGTTCGGCTTCGATCACCATGGCGCGGGTCCAGAGCGCGGGGTTTTGCTCGCTTAAGGGGATGAAGCGGCCGGCCGCGTCGCGGCGGGCGGGGGCGCGGGCCTCGCAATAGAGCATGAGCGCGCGCAGGCCGCGCGCTTCGGCGGATTCTGGCAGCAGCGAGACCAGGAGGGTTCCCAGGAACAGGGCTTCTTCGGAGAAGCCGGCCACCTTGGCGTCGGCGCCGTCGATATTGTCCCAGCCCAGGCCGTAGGCGGCGTAGATGCTTTCAAGCACTGCCCCCAGGCGTTCGGACAGGACGGCGCGCTCCGGCGTCTCGAAGGCGATGCCGGCGTCGCGGATCTTGGTTTTCGCGCGCACCAGGCGCTGGCTCATGGTCGCGGGCGCGCTGAGGAAGCTTGAGGCGATGCGGGCGGCGTCCACGCCCAGCACGGTCTGCAGCATGAGGGGCGTGCGGGCGGCGGGATCGATCGCGGGGTGGGCGCAGATGAAGAGGAGCTTCAGGCGATCATCAGGGAAAAGGCTCTCCGCGCGCTCCGACGCTTCCTCGGCGATCAGGGCGAGGGTGGCGGCGGCGCCGGCTTTCGTGCGGGCGTGGCGATCGACATGATTGAGGCGGTTGCGCGCGGCGGTGAGCAGCCAGGCTTCGGGCTTTTCCGGGATCCCGCGCGTGGGCCAGGTCTCGAGCGCGGCGCGGAAGGCGTCGGCGAGGGCGTCTTCGGCGGCTGCGATGTCGCGGGTGCGGGCGGAGAGATAGGCCAAAAGCCGGCCATAGGAGGCGCGCGCCGCCGTCTCCGCCGCGCGCGCCGCCTGGGTCATAAGAAGGCTCGGGTCACTGCGCCCAGATCATTGGGGCGGCATGGGCGGCATGACCGGGCGCACTTCGACCGCGCCGCCGGCCGCCGCTGGGCTGCGCGCGGCCCATTCCAGCGCGGTGTCCAGGTCAGGAACTTCGATGATGAAATAACCGCCGAGCTGCTCCTTGGCGTCGGCGAAGGGGCCGTCCTGCACGAGACGCTTGCCGTCGCGGATGCGCAGGGTGGTGGCGGTGGCGGGCGGCTGCAGGCCGTTGCCGCTGATCATGATCCCGGATTGGGCGATGGCGCCGACATAGGCCGACCAGGCGCCCCAATAGGCCCCAGCCTCGGCGGGATTGTCGCGCTTGGCCACTTCTTCGGCCGTTTCGGTCATAATGAGCATGTACTGCATAGGTCAACTCGCTTTGGGGTCGAGCGCAGGGGAATTCCTACGATCGACCCCATGACCCTTGAGGCGAGGCGATTTCGACAGCGGCGAAAAAATTATTCCGCCGCCATCGGCATCACCGGATGCTTGAGGCGCGACAGCATCTCGCGCGGGGCGATCTGCCAGAACTTCGAGCGCTCCCGATCCCAGTCGCCCAGGATCGATTCCGCCCAGCGCGACTGGGTTTCGGCGACATGCCGCTCGATCAGGCCCTTCAGATGCGCCTCCCAATAGGGGGTGGACAGGCGCAGATGCAGGACCGTCTCCGGATTGATCCGAGACTCGAACGACCCGTCGCGGTCATAGACGAAGGCCATGCCGCCGGTCATGCCGGCCCCGAAATTGTCGCCGACCGCGCCCAGGATCACGGCGGTGCCGCCGGTCATGTATTCGCAGCCGTTGGAGCCGCAGCCCTCCACCACCACGTCGGCGCCGGAGTTGCGGACGGCGAAGCGCTCGCCGGCCTGGCCCGCGGCGAACAGCTGACCCGCGGTCGCGCCGTAGAGGACGGTGTTGCCGATGATCGTGTTGTCCTGGCTGGCCAGCTTGCTGCTGGTCGGCAGGCGCACCACGATCGTGCCGCCGGACAGGCCCTTGCCGACATAATCGTTGGCGTCGCCGAACACCTCCAGCTTCAGCCCTTGCACCGCGAAGGCGCCGAGGCTCTGGCCGGCGGAGCCGCGCAGGCGCGCGGTGATATGGCCTGGGGCCAATCCGGTCATGCCGAAGTTCTTGGTGATCGCCCAGGACAGGCGGGTGCCGATCGCCCGGTGGGTGTTGCGGATGTTATAGGCGAGCTGGCAGCGCTCTCCGCCGTCGAACACGCGCTGGGCGTCGACGATCATCTGGGCGTCGAGCGTGTCCGGCACTTCATTGCGGCCTTCCAGCGTGCAGTAGCGCGGCTGGTCGCCCGCGTCGGCCTGGGCCAGGAGCGGGTTCAAGTCCAGATCGTCCAGATCGCGGCCGCCGCGGCTGACCTGGGTCAGCAGATCGGTGCGGCCGATCACCTCGTTCAGCGAGCGCACGCCGAGGCTGGCGAGGATCTCGCGCACTTCCTCGGCGAGGAAGCTGAAGAGATTGACCACCTTCTCTGGCGTGCCGTCGAACTTCGCGCGCAGGCTTTCATCCTGCGTGCAGACGCCGACCGGGCAGGTGTTGGAATGGCACTGCCGAACCATGATGCAGCCCATCGCGACCAGGCTGGCGGTGCCGACGCCGAACTCCTCCGCGCCCAGAATCGCGGCGATCACCACGTCGCGGCCGGTCTTGATGCCGCCGTCGGCGCGCAGCCGCACGCGGTGGCGCAGACGGTTGAGGGTGAGCACCTGGTGGACTTCGCTGAGGCCCATCTCCCAGGGAATCCCGGCATATTTCAGCGAGGTCAGCGGCGAAGCCCCGGTGCCGCCGACATGGCCGGAGATCAGGATGACGTCCGCCTTCGCCTTGGCCACGCCCGCCGCGATCGTGCCGATGCCGCTGCGCGCCACCAGCTTCACGGTGACCTTGGCGGTCGGGTTGATCTGCTTCAGGTCATAGATGAGCTGGGCCAGATCCTCGATCGAGTAGATGTCGTGGTGCGGCGGCGGCGAGATCAGGCTGACGCCGGGGGTGGAGTGACGCAGGCGGGCGATCATCTCCGTGACCTTGAAGCCGGGCAGCTGGCCGCCTTCGCCGGGCTTGGCGCCCTGGGCCATCTTGATCTCGAGCTCCTGGCAATTCACCAGATACTCGGCGGTGACGCCGAAGCGGCCGCTGGCGACCTGCTTGATCGCGGAGTTGGCGTTGTCGCCGTTGGCCAGAGGCTTGAAGTAGATCGAATCTTCGCCGCCTTCGCCGCTGTCGGACTTGGCGCCGATGCGGTTCATCGCGATCGAGAGGGTGCGGTGCGCCTCGGGCGAGAGCGCGCCGAGCGACATCGCCGGGGTGACGAAGCGGCGACGGATCGAGGTGATGGACTCGACTTCCTCCAACGGCACGGCGGCGCGGCCGGGGGCGAAGCCCAACAGTTCGCGCAGGGCCACTGGCGGCTGCTGCGCCAGCATCGCGGTGTATTGCTTGAACAGGGCGTAGCTGTCGGTCGCGACGGCGGTCTGCAGGGTGTGGATCGCGGTCGCCTCCCAGCTATGCGCCTCCGCCGACTTGCGATAGCGGTAGAGCCCGCCGATCGGCAGAGAGATCACGTCGCTCTGATAGGCGCGCTCATGCAGTTCGAGCGTGCGGCGCTGCAGGCCGGCGAGGCCGATGCCGGAGATGCGGCTGGACATGCCCGGGAAGAATTCCGCCACCAGCGTGCGCGACAGCCCGATCGCCTCGAAGTTATAGCCGCCGCGATAGGAGGAGAGGACGGAGATGCCCATCTTGGACATCACCTTCAGCAGCCCTTCGTCGATCGCGGTCTTGTAGCGGTTGATGCAGTCCTCCAGCTTGAGCGGGCCGAACAGGCCGCGCGCGTGGCGGTCGGCGATCGCCTCCTCCGCCAGATAGGCGTTGATGGTCGTCGCGCCGACGCCGATCAGCACGCAGCAGTAATGCACGTCCATGCATTCGCCGGAGCGGACGTTGATCGAGGTGAAGGTGCGCAGGTTGTTGCGCACCAGATGGATATGCACGCCGCCGGCCGCGAGGATCATCGGGATCGGCGCGCGGTTA
>JBMLRS010000075.1:0-2139 GCA_049240905.1 Elsteraceae bacterium | reverse complement strand
CGATGACGCCCCCACCCAGCACGACGACGCGCATGCTCATTCCTCTGGCCTGGACCACGATGTTGGCTGTGATCGCAGATCATACTGTCGCCTCTCGCCGATCATTTCCACTGGCGAATGCGACGGCTAGGAGCCCGTCCGAATCAGCGTCCAGGCGGCGAGGGCGCCCAGGGCCGCGGCGGTCGCGGCGATCAGGAAGGAGGCGGCGTAAGGATGCGACCCGACCCCCGCCGCCGCGCCCAGCAGCGCCACGCCGATCGCGAAACCGCCCTGGCGCAGCGTGGTGGCGACCGCCGAGGCCGTCCCCGCCCGCTCTGGCGGGGCGAAGGCGACCAGGGCGCCGGAAAGCTGACTGTTGATGAAGGCCCCGCCGCAACCGGCCAGGCCGAAGCCGATCAGCGCGGTGGTCAGCGCGCCGCCGACGACCGCCGTCCAGGCGACGATCGCGATGCCCAGCGACACCAGCGCCATCCCGAGCGTCAGCGTGCGCCGCCAACCCCATCGGCCCGCCAGGGCGGCCCCAACCGTGGGCAGAATCGCCATCGGCAGGGTCGCGGCCAGCATCGCCGCTCCGGCTTGATCGGTCGATAACCCCTGGTTCTGCTGCAGATAGGCCGGCGCGAAGACCAAAACCGCCCAATAACCGACCGACATCGCCGCCAACTGACAGCCGACCCCGACCGCCGCCGGATTGTTGAACAGCGAGAGATCGAGAGTGGGTCGGGCGCTGCGCTTTTGACGCCTGGCGAACAAGAGGGCGGCGAGCGCGGCCAGCGCCGCCTCCGTCGCGCGCTGGATCGGCGATGCGTCGAACGCAGCAGAGCATGCACAATCAAGGTCATGGCCACGGTCAGCAGCGCCGTCGCCGGCCAATCCAGCGGGCGGCCGTCGGGGTCGCGCGTCTCCGCCACCAGCCGCGGGATCAGCAGCGCGGAGGCGAGGCAGATCGGAATGTTCACGAGGAAGATCGCGCGCCATCCAAAGCTGGCGGCGAGCCATCCGCCCAGAGTGGGCCCCAGCGCCATCGAGGCGCCGGAGGCCAAACCCATGATCCCGAAGGCCCGCAACCGTTCTCCCGCGCCAGCGTAAGCGGTTGACAGCGAGGCCAAGCCCCCGGTGATCAGAAAGGCCGCCGCCACGCCCTGCGCCGCCCGCGCCAGACAGAGCTGGGCCGCGTCGCCCGCGACGCCGCAGCCGAGCGAAGCCACGGCGAAGCCGAGATTTCCCAGGATCAACGCGCGCCGCCGCCCATGCCGGTCGGCCAAAGCCCCCGCGGCGAGCAGGAAGGCGGTGAAGGCGAGGCTGTAGGCGTCCACCACCCAGGCCGCGCCCTCCAGGCTGAAGCCCAGTTCGTCACGGATCGTCGGGAGGGCCACGGCCACCGCCGTGACGTCGAATTGCGTGAGGCTGGCGACCAGCGCCAGGGCGAGGGCCGGCGCGCGTCGAAAGGCGGGCGCCGACGCGGTCGGGATCGAGAGCGTCATGTCGCAATCCTCTCGCGCCCGATCCGCCGTTTCGAGCGCCAAGGCTTCACCATCACATGAATTTGGTTCATGATGACGCGATGCGTGATCTTCCGCCGTTTGAAAGCCTCTTGGCCTTCGAGGCCGCCCTGCGTCTGGGCAGCATGACCGCAGCCGCCTCTGAACTCGGCGTGACTCAGAGCGCGATCAGCCATCGCCTGCGCCGGTTGGAGGACTTCACCGGCGCGCCGTTGCTGCGCCGATTGCGGCCGGGTCTCGCGGTCACGCCGGCTGGGGCGGCGCTGTCGGAAGCTCTGGCGGGAATCCTCGATCAGATGTCCGGGCTGCGGGAGCGCTGTCGCGCGGCCTCCGCCCCGCCGCGCCTTCGGGTCGGCTCCGGCTCGGCGGTGATCCATCATTGGTTGGCGCGGCGGCTGCCGGCCTTCGCCGAGATTCGGCCGGATCTGGAGGTCGCGATGGTGGTGCTGACCAACCGGGCCGAGGCGCGCTCGCCGGATCTCGATCTTCGCCTGCTGTGGGGGCCGAAGGCGGAGCAGCGCGACAGCAGCACCCAGCGGCTGTTCCCGGTGGAGGCGGTGTTTCCGGTCTGCGCCCCGCAACTGCTGCCCGAGCGGCGCCCCTTGCGCGACCCGACCCAGCTTGCGCGTCTCCCTCT
>JBMLRS010000074.1:0-8839 GCA_049240905.1 Elsteraceae bacterium | reverse complement strand
CGGCACCTCGAAGCTGGCGCCATAGAGGATCTCGTTCTCCAGGAAAATGATCGGGTTGGGGTCGCGGATCGCGGCCTTGAGCAGGCCCTTGGCGTCAGCCGCCGAATAGGGCGCGACCACCTTCAAGCCCGGGCAGTGGGCGTACCAGCTGGCGTAGCACTGGCTGTGCTGGGCCGCTACGCGGGAGGCCGCGCCGTTCGGGCCGCGGAACACGATCGGGCAGCCCATCTGGCCGCCGGACATGTACAGCGTCTTGGCGGCGGAGTTGATGATGTGGTCGATCGCCTGCATCGAGAAATTGAAGGTCATGAACTCGACGATCGGGCGCAGGCCGCTGAACGCCGCGCCCACGGCCATGCCGGTGAAGCCGGCTTCGGTGATGGGGGTGTCGATCACGCGCTTGGGGCCGAACTCCTGCAGCAGCCCCTGGCTGATCTTGTAGGCCCCCTGATATTCGGCGACTTCCTCGCCCATCAGGAAGACCTTCGGATCCAGGCGCATTTCCTCGGCCATGGCGTCGCGCAGCGCGTCGCGCACGGTCATGGTGCGGGTCTCGCCCATCTCCGGCTCGGGCGCGATCGGGGCGGCCGCGGCAGGGGTCGGCGCAGGCGCGGTGATCACGGCGGGAGCCGGCATCGGAGCCGGCGCGGACGCGCCATTGCTCGCGGGCTTGGAGGCCTCCCCGTCGCCCCGCAGAACGGCGATCGGCGTGTTAACCGCCACGCCGTCGGTGCCGGCGGGAATCAAAATGCGGTCGATCACGCCTTCGTCGACCGCCTCGACCTCCATGGTCGCCTTGTCGGTCTCGATCTCCGCGATGACGTCGCCGGAGGAGACGCTGTCGCCTTCGTTCTTCAGCCAGCGAGCGAGCCTGCCCTCGGTCATGGTCGGGGAAAGCGCGGGCATGAGGATTTCAATGGCCATGGCGATTACCCCTCCACCAGAACGTCGGTGTAGAGCTCTTTCAGGTCCGGCTCGGGGCTGGTCTGGGCGAATTCGGCGGCGTCGTTGACGATGTCGCGGATCTCGCGGTCGATCGCCTTCAGCCCCTCGTCGTCCAGATGGCCGCCGGAGACCAACAGGCTGCGCACATGGTCGATCGGGTCATGCTCGGTGCGCATTTTCTGAACTTCATCCTTGCTGCGATATTTCGCGGGATCCGACATGGAGTGACCGCGATAGCGATAGGTCTTCATCTCGAGGATGTAGGGGCCGTTGCCGGCCTTGGCGTGCGCCACCGCGCGATCCGCCGCCTCGCGCACCGCCAGCACGTCCATGCCGTCCACCGCCAGGCCCGGCACGCCCCAGGGCTCGCCGCGCTTGTAGAAATCAATGCCGGCCGAGGAGCGCTCGATGCTCGTGCCCATGCCGTATTTGTTGTTCTCGATCACGTAGATGCAGGGCAGCTTCCAGAGCGCCGCCATGTTCAGCGACTCATAGACCTGACCCTGGTTGGCGGCGCCGTCGCCCATATAGGTCAGGCTGACCTTCGCTTCGCCGTTGTAGTGATGAGCGAAGGCGATGCCCGTGCCGATCGGCACTTGGGCGCCGACGATCCCGTGGCCGCCGAAGAAGCT
Organism: Elsteraceae bacterium; assembly: GCA_049240905.1. Taxonomy (GTDB): domain Bacteria; phylum Pseudomonadota; class Alphaproteobacteria; order Elsterales; family Elsteraceae; genus JBMLRS01. The sequence continues at coordinate 7,262 of JBMLRS010000074.1, read as the reverse complement.
CTTCTCCTTGGAGAACATGTGCATGGAGCCGCCCTTGCCGCGGGAATACCCCCCCTCGCGGCCGGTCAACTCCGCCATCACGCCGCGCGGATCCATGCCGCAGGCGAGCATGTGGCCGTGATCGCGGTAGCTGGTGATCACCCCGTCGCCTTCCCCGATCGCGGCCTGCATCCCGACCACTACGGCTTCCTGGCCGATGTAGAGGTGGCAGAAGCCGCCGATCAGACCCATGCCGTACAGCTGACCGGCCTTTTCTTCGAAGCGTCGGATCAGCAGCATGTCGCGATAGTAGCGCCGAAGGGCGGCGCCATCGCTGTTCGATTTCGCCTTGGCCGGCGGCGCTTCAGCGCCTTTCGCAGCCCCCGTCTTCTTTGTTCCACCGCGCGCTTGAGCCATGCATCCTCCCGCCCAGAGGGAACGCCGCGCGGCCTTCGCGCTCAACGCCCCTATCCGGCTGCCTAACAACTCGCCCGATGTAATCCGGCCTATGCCCGATGGCAAGCCGGCTGACGTGGGGGAAGCCTAGCAATTCCAAGGATTAAGCGATGTTGCAGATGCTAAGGAGCGGTGCGAACGGCCTGCTCAGCGCGTTGGAAGCGCTTGCGCCGGGGCCTCGGCGCGCTGCACCATAACGATCACTTCGTCCTTATGGCCCAGGTTCAACATTTGGCGCGACCGCTCCTCGAGCATGTCGCGATCCATTGCGTCCGGACGCAGCAACTTCACCCGGCGCTCGATCAGATCGCGCTCGCTGCGAATCAGATCTCGCGTCAACTCCGCCTTGCGGATTTCCTGAGTGAGCTGAAGATAGGTCAACAGACCGCGATTCCCCTGCACCGCGTGGTAGCCGAAATACCCAACGAGCAGCGCCCCAATCAGAGGCACGACCACGTAGCGGAGACGGCGGAAGAGAAGCGAACCGGTCATGATTTACATAAGGAATCACACGCGACTCATTGGCGTCAAACGAAAAAAGTCAATTGACGTTCGATAATCCATTCCGGTCGATTTCGCTCGCCTCGCGTCACTGAGCGTCGATCAGGAATTCAGGATCCACCGGAACCTGGAGCGCCGTCGCCAAGGCGTTCGTCTGGCTGGCCATGGCGATCACCGCCAACAGGTCGCCCTGCATCGCGTCGGTCATCCCCTTCCCTCGCGCCGCCGCCGTATGGGAATGCACGCAGTAGGAGCAGCCGTTCGCGGTCGAGACGGCGATGTAGATCAATTCCTTGGTCAGCGGATCCAACGCGCCGGGCTGAACCATCACCGCCTTCAGGTCGGCCCAGGTCCGCTCCAACTGCGCGGGCTGATTGGCCAGGGCGCGCCAGAAATTATTGACGAAGTCGGATTTCCGCGTCGCCCGGATGTCCGCGAACACCGCGCTGACGCGCGCATCCGCCGCAGCTTCGGCGTCGGTCCAGAGTTTGACGATGGCCACTTGGACGTCCTGTCGTTGGGTGATGAGAAGACGACACAGGAGCGGTCGGCCTCACAGGCTTTTCAGGAAAGCCTCGAACGCTGGCTTCCAGGCCGATGGATTGCTCGAGAAACTACCGTGTCCGTCCTTACCGAACGCGGGCAGTTGGACGAAATCGCCCTTACCGCCAGCCTTCCTGAACAGATTGTACCATTCCTTGGGAGCATCCTTCCCCATAAAAAGATCGTTCTCGCTGTAGAGCCAGAGAGTCGGTTGCTTCGCCGCCGCGCCATAGGAGGCGAAAAGCTCGCCGAGCAAATCGGGGCGACAGGGGCGACCGGGCTGCGTTTCCGGATTGCCACCGCCGCCGCCCGCGAAATTCACCGTCGCCAAAACTCCGGGAATGTTCTTTGCAGCAATCGAAATCGCGATTGTCCCTCCGAAGGACTGACCAACCACCAAGCCCTTTGAGGGATCGACGTAAGGCAATCCCTTCACGTGCGAGGTCAGATCCATAGTCTGCTTGGCGCCGGCCTCATAGGCCGGCGGATAGTTCTTGTTCCGACATAGGGCCCCTGAATCCTCTACGTCGGGACCACCGCTCACGCCATAGCCGATCCGCGTCGGCACGAACACGGCGTAGCCCAGCGACACAAAATACCGTGAGTTCTCGGAATAGCGCGCGCGCCCCAACTTAGCTCGATCCTGCGGCGCGACGGCTCGGCCATGGTTCAGCACGAGGAATGGGGAGCGCGCCTTCGCAGGATCACGGAATACAGTGATCTGGACATCCTGGCTTACGACGCGGCCATACGGATCAGTGACCGTCACCGGAAGCGCGAAGCTGGACTCGACGACCTGCGAGCGCGCCTGAGGTGAAACGCAGAGAAGCGCGCCGACGAAGGCGGTCCTGAAAAGAGAGAGCGACATACACGAAATCGTCTCACCCAAGAGCTGAAGCCGCAAGTCCAGATCGATGCAAGAACCAACAACGAACCAGCGCATATTCGCTTGAGTTGTTGGAAAATGTTATGACCGCAACCTTTGCGGTCTTGATCGCGCCGGGACGGTGAGACGTCAAGGGCGGGGTCGCAAATTAGGTCTTATCGCTAGTGTCTGTCTGACTTAGGCGGAATCGGAAGTTTCTTCAGCACATCAAACTCCTCTCCTCACCCTGAGCTTGTCGAAGGGCGAGAAAAGCGAAAGAAATCGATGAGTTTGCTCACCCTTCGACAGGCTCAGGGTGAGGCGAAGAGTTCGGCAAAACAGCGAGCGCTCTGACTCCACCAAAACCGGACAGAGTCTAGAAGCTAGAGATTAGTTTTCCGGGTCGTCAGAACAACCGCGCGCAGGGCGCCGAGGCGGGGATCCTCAGCCGCTTCAGCAGTGGTAGTGATTTTCCTGGCGCTCATCGGTCGCTCACTCGCCTTGGAAGGGATTCAGGCCGAATTGCTCACCCATTCGTCAACGCGAGGCGCAGCCGCGGCGGTCCATTTATCCAGCGACGGGCGCCTGTCGCGCTGAAACACGGGTCGCCCCGCTTCGTTCGCGATGACGAATTCTCCAAAAGGAACAAACCCTCACCTCAAACTGAGCCTGTGGAAGGGCAAGCAGGCGGGAAGCGTTGATGGGTTTGCCCGCCCCTTCGCGACGTTGCTCAGGGTGAGCGCGTGAGGGCCCCGCTACCCCAAACGCGGGAACGCTGATTTGCCGGGATAGCGCGCGGCGACGCCCAGTTGTTCTTCGATGCGAATGAGTTGGTTGTACTTGGCCGTGCGGTCGCTGCGGGAGAGCGAGCCGGTCTTAATCTGGCCGCAGTTGGTGGCGACCGCGAGATCGGCGATGGTCGCGTCCTCGGTCTCGCCGGAGCGGTGCGACATCACGGCCGTGTAGCCCGCGCGGTGGGCCATCTTCACCGCCTCCAGCGTCTCGGTCAGCGTGCCGATCTGGTTGATCTTCACCAGGATCGAATTGGCGACGCCCTTCTTGATCCCGTCGGCGAGGCGCTTGGTGTTGGTGACGAACAGATCGTCGCCGACCAGCTGCACCTTCTTGCCCAGCTCCTGGGTCAGCAGGGCCCAACCGTCCCAATCATCCTCGGCCATGCCGTCTTCGATCGAGATGATCGGATAGTTGGCGACCAGATTTGCGTAGAAGGCGACCATGCCCTTGGAGTCCAGGCTCTTGCTCTCGCCCTTCAGCTCATACTTGCCGCCATGGAAGAATTCCGTCGAGGCGGCGTCCAGACCCAGCGCCATATCCACGCCCGGCTTCAGCCCGACCGCTTCGATCGCGGCCATGATCGAGGCCAGCGCCGCGTCCGCGCCTGGGATCTCCGGCGCGAACCCGCCTTCATCGCCGACATTGGTGGAGAAGCCCTTGCTCTTCAGATGCTTCTTCAGCGCGTGGAAGACTTCCGAGCCCATGCGCACCGCTTCCGACAGCGACGAGGCGCCGACGGGCAGGATCATGAATTCCTGGAAGTCCAGCGGGTTGTCGGCATGCGCGCCGCCATTGACCACATTCATCATCGGCACGGGCAGATCGCGCGAACCGGCGCCGCCAACCCAGCGCCACAAGGGCAGTTCGTAATGCGCCGCGGCGGCGTGGGCGGCGGCGAGGCTGACGCCAAGGAGGGCGTTGGCGCCCAGCCGGCTTTTGGTTTCGGTTCCGTCCAAGGCGATCAGGGTTTGGTCGACCGCGATCTGCTCTGCGGCGTCCATGCCGGACAAAGCGTCGAAGATCTCGCCGTTCACGGCCTCCACGGCCATGCGCACGCCCTTGCCGTGATAGCGGGAGGAATCGCCGTCGCGCTTCTCCAGCGCTTCGTGCGCGCCGGTGCTGGCGCCCGACGGCACGGCGAAGCGGCCCATCGCGCCGGACTCGAGGGTCACGTCGACCTCGACCGTCGGGTTGCCGCGGCTGTCCAGGATTTCACGGGCGTGGATGTCGAGAATGGCGCTCATCGGGTCACTTCGTCAGTCAGGAGTTAACGGATGCCGTAGCCGTCGGCCGGTTCGGCCTTGGCGAGGCGGTCATAGGCTTGCAGGGATTTCAGCAAGGCCGGCATGGCGCGCAGCGGGACCATGTTCGGGCCGTCGCTCGGCGCCCTTTCGGGCGCCTCATGGGCTTCGATGAACAGGGCGGCGACGCCGACCGCGACCGCCGCGCGCGCGAGAACCGGCACGAATTCGCGCTGGCCGCCGCTGGTCGCCCCCTGCCCGCCGGGCTGCTGCACGGAATGGGTGGCGTCAAACACCACCGGACAACCGGTCGCCGCCATGATTGGCAAGGCGCGCATGTCGGACACCAGCGTGTTGTAGCCGAAGCTCGCGCCGCGCTCGCACAGCAGCAAGTTCGGGTTCCCGGACTGATCCATCTTCGCCACGACGTTCGCCATGTCCCAAGGGGCCAGGAACTGCCCCTTCTTCACATTCACCGCCTTGCCGGTCTTGGCGGCGGCGACCAGAAGATCGGTCTGGCGCGACAGGAAGGCGGGGATCTGCAACACGTCCACGGCCTCGGCCGCTTCGGCGCAGTGATGCGGCTCATGGACGTCGGTCAGCACCGGGCAGCCGAAGCGCGCGCGCACGTCGGCGAGGATTTTCAGGCCCGCTTCCGCGCCGATTCCGCGCGGGCTGTTGATCGAGCTGCGGTTCGCCTTGTCGAAACTGGATTTATAGATCAACCCCATGCCGATCGCCTGGGTCGCCTCGACCAGCGCGTGGGCGACCTCCAGGGCGTGGTCGCGGGATTCGATCGCGCAGGGACCGGCGATCAGGACCAGCGGCAGATCATTGCCGACGGTCAGATCGCCGATGCGCAGATGACGCGGGCTCACACCAGCCTCGATTGCTTCAGGGCCGCCGCGATGAAGGAGGTGAAAAGCGGGTGCGGGTCGAACGGCTTGGACTTCAGCTCCGGATGGAACTGCACGCCGATGAACCAGGGATGATCGGGGATCTCCACGATCTCCGGCAGCACGCCGTCCGGCGACATGCCGGAGAAGACGTAACCCTCGTTCTCCAGCCGCTCGCGATAATTGATGTTCACTTCGTAGCGATGGCGGTGCCGCTCCATGATCGACTGCGAGCCGTAGATCTCCGCCACGCGCGAATCCTTTGCCAGCGCCGCAGGGTAAGCGCCAAGACGCATGGTGCCGCCCAGATCGGCGTCCTGACTGCGGGTCTCGATTTCGTTGCCGCGCTTCCACTCCGTCATCAGGCCCACGATCGGCTCCTTGCAGGGGCCGAACTCGGTGGAGCCAGCCTCCTTGATGCCGGCCAAATGGCGCGCGCCCTCGATCACCGCCATCTGCATGCCGAAGCAGATGCCGAAATAGGGAATGCCGCGCTCGCGGGCGAAACGCGCCGCCTCGATCTTGCCTTCCGAGCCACGCTCGCCGAAGCCGCCGGGCACCAGAATGGCGTGCATCGGCTCCAGCCGATGGATCGGATCATTGGACTCAAAGATCTCAGAATCGACCCAGTCCAGCTCAACCTTCACCTTGTTGGCGATGCCGCCATGAGTCAGGGCTTCAGCCAGGGACTTATAGCTGTCGAGCAGGTTGGTGTATTTGCCGACCACCGCGACCCGCACCACGCCCTCGGGGCTGCGGATCCCGTTCACGATGTTGCGCCAGCGATCCAGATTGGGTTCGCCGCTGCTGTCCAGGTGGAAATGCTTCAGCACCTGCGTGTCGAAGCCGGCCTCGTGGTAAGCGATCGGCACCTGATAGATGGTGTCGACGTCCATCGCCGGAATCACGCGGTCGAAAGCGATGTTGCAGAACAGCCCGATCTTGCGCCGCGCGTCGGCCGGGATTTCCCGGTCGCAGCGGCAAAGCAGGATGTCCGGCTGAATGCCGACGGACAGCAGCTCCTTCACTGAGTGCTGGGTCGGCTTGGTCTTCAACTCGCCGGCCGAAGCGATATGCGGGACGAGGGTCAAATGGACGAACAGCGTGCGCTCGTCGCCCAGTTCGTTCCCCAACTGACGCACCGCCTCCAGAAACGGCAGGCCTTCGATGTCGCCGACCGTGCCGCCGATCTCGCACAGCAGGAAGTCGCAATCGTCGCAGTCCGCCTTCACGAACTCCTTGATCGCATCGGTGACGTGCGGGATGACCTGGATCGTGGCGCCCAGATAATCGCCGCGCCGTTCCTTGGCGATCACGTCGGAATAGATGCGGCCGGTGGTGACGTTGTCGGTGCGGCGCGCGGCGACGCCGGTGAAGCGCTCGTAATGGCCGAGGTCGAGATCGGTCTCCGCCCCGTCGTCGGTGACATAGACCTCGCCATGCTGATAGGGCGACATCGTGCCTGGGTCGACGTTCAGATAGGGGTCAAGCTTGCGCAATCGAACGCTGTAGCCGCGCGCCTGAAGCAGCGCGCCGAGAGCGGCCGAGGCCAATCCTTTTCCAAGCGACGACACCACGCCGCCGGTGATGAAAATGAAACGAGTCATCGCGTCGGCCAGCCCGAAAGAGGGAACCCAGAAGATAGCGGCAGGAGCGGCGTCGAGACCGCCGGGGGCAAGTGCGCCGCCCGCCTCACTTCGAGAGCGGAACGGCCGGCGCGACCGGGGTCGCGGGATCGACGATCGGGGCTGGCGCGTCCAACAGTGACTTGGAGGGCGCGCGAGCCTGGTTCGCGAACAGCGCCAGAGCGAGGCTGGTGCACATGAACGCAGCCGCCAGGCCGGCGGTGATGCGGGTCAGCAGGTTGGCCGCGCCGCGCGAGGTCATGAACCCGCCGCCGCCGCCGCCGGAACCGCCGATGCCCAGGCCGCCGCCTTCGCTGCGCTGGATCAGGATGACGCCGATCAAGCCGAGCGCCAAAAGCAA
>JBMLRS010000073.1:0-1984 GCA_049240905.1 Elsteraceae bacterium | reverse complement strand
CCGCGCGACCTGTACGTGAACGTCTATGACAGCGCCGGCGCGACCTACTCCGTGCAGCTGCAGGCGACCAAGATCGCGATCAACACCTGGAGCATCGCGGCCGTCTCCGCCTCCAGCGCCAGCGCGGACGCAGCCCGCGTGACCGTCTCGCCGGTCCCCACGATCTTCACCTTCAATGGCGACGGCACCCTCGCCTCGCCCACCGGCGCCCAGACGCTCGGCAGCTTCGCCATCTCCAACGGCTCGACCATGTCGCCGCAGTTCAACTTCTCCGGCGGTGCGCCCTCCGGCGGCAAACTGACCCAGATCGGTGACACCTCCATCGTCACCGGCGCCGCTCAGGACGGCTACCCGTCCGGCTCCCGCATGGGCGTGGTGATCGACTCCAACGGGGTTGTGAAGGAGCAGTTCGACAACGGTCAGTTCGTCACCCGCTTCCGCATCCCCGTGATAAACTACATAAACCCGCCGGGGCTCGAGGCTCGCAGCGGCAATGTTTGGGCGCAGAGCGAAACCTCCGGGACGCCTGTCATCACCGGCGCCAATGTCGGCGTCGGCGGCACGCTTGCGCAGCAGACGCTAGAGGCGTCGACGGTCGATCTATCGGAGGAATTTTCATCGATGATCGTCACCCAGCGCGCCTACAGCGCCAACACCAAGACCCTGACCACCGCCGATGAGATGTATAAAACCGTCGTGCAGATGAAGAGCTGATGACATGCGATTCGGCGGGTTTATGACGATTTCTCCGTAAATCCGCTGGAAGTGACGCCCATCACTCTTCAAGTGATTGCGTCAGAATCAATATCGGCCTACAAGGACTAGTGTTTACAGCGTTATCCACGATATAGTTCGTCTGATATTGCTGTTTTCAGTGGTAAGCATCGGTGATTAGGCAATAATTTCCCGATGGCATATCATTTTGACAGTCCCAATGGTGGGTTTTCCGGTATGATGCGGGCGCTGGGTTTGACCAACCAAGCCCCAAATCTCGATGCGAGGGTCGACGCTTGAACGGCTTCATCCAGAACGTCAAAAACCTCGGCCCCATCCGGCTCGCCGTCATTGGCGGCGTCGGGATCGCGCTGGTCGCCTTCGTCATCTTCATCATCATGCGCCTTGGCGGCCAGGAGATGGCGCTGCTCTACGGCGACCTCAACGCCGGCGACGCCAACCGGATCACGGCGCGCCTCGACGCGTTGAACGTGCCCTACAAGATTCGCGCGGACGGCGCGCAGATCTTCGTGCCGATCGACCAGGTGCCGCGGACCCGCCTGACCCTCGCCGGCGAAGGCCTGCCCAGCGGCGGCACCATCGGCTACGAGATCTTCGACAAGAGCCAGGGGCTCGCCACCTCCAGTTTCGTTCAGAACATCAATCAGGTTCGCGCTTTGGAAGGCGAACTCTCGCGCACGATCACCGGGATGGAGAACGTGCGCACCGCGCGTGTGCATTTGGTGCTGCCGCAGCGGGAACTGTTCAGCCGCGACAAGGCGGAGCCCACCGCCTCCATCCTGCTCCGCATGAATGGGCCGCAACGGCTTGAGCGTCCGCAGGTGCAGGCGATCCAGCATATCGTGGCCGCCGCCGTGCCGGGCCTCAAGCCTGAGCGCATTTCGATCGTCGACGAGCGCGGCACCCTGCTGGCCCGTGGCGTCACCGACCCGAACAATCCCAGCCTCGCCCTGCAATCGGCCGAGGAAATGCGCATCGCTTACGAGAACCGCGTGGCGCGCGCCGTCGAAGCGCTGATCGAACGCTCGCTCGGCTACGGCAAGGCGCGCGTCGAAGTGGCGGCGGAGCTTGACCGCAATCGCACTCAGGAAAACGCCGAAAGCTACAATCCGGAGCAGCAGGTCGTTCGCTCGACGCAGAACGTGAACGACACGGCCGAGACGATCGAGTCGGACGGCAATCCCTCCGTGACGATCGCGAATAATCTGCCGCAGGGCGCGCAGCAAGGCGGCGCGGGCACCCCCACCTC
>JBMLRS010000072.1:0-22651 GCA_049240905.1 Elsteraceae bacterium | reverse complement strand
AGTCGAAGCCGCCCTGGGGCGTGGGGCGCAGGTGCCCGGCGTGACCCGCCGCTGCTCGCCCGAAGGCAGCACCAGATCGATCCAGGCGAGGTGATGGCCGAAGCTGCCGGTCGCCTCATTGTTCTTGCCGTGGATGTCGTTGGCGACCGCGCCGCCCAAGGTGGCGAAGCCGGTGCCCGGACTGACCGGGACCTTCCAGCCGCGCGGCAGGAAGATCGCCAACAAATCCCGGAAGGTGACGCCGGCTTCCGCGACCAGCAGGCCGTTCGCCGCGTCGAAGGAGATGACGCGGTCCAGCCGCTCAGTCAGCAGCACGTGGCCATGATCGTTCAGAGCCTGATCGCCGTAGGCCCGGCCGCCGCCGCGCACGGTCAGCCCGCCCTGGCGCGGCGTCAGCAGGGCTGCGGCCTCGCGCGCGCGCTCCGGTCGGAACGCCTGCGTCGCCGCGCGCTGCGCCCGGCCCCAACCAGTCAGCGAGAGGGGTTTCGCGCGCATCACTTCTCCTCCGCCGCCAATGCGCGGGCGTCGCCGATCCGGCGCATCAGCCGCATGGTGTAGACCAGGGGCAGGACGCCCAACGCCATCGCGAACCAAAGCGTGGTGAGCCGGATGACCGCCGTGGCCGCCACCGCCACGCCGAACTCCACCCCGATCAGGCTCAACAGGCCGATCATCGCGCCCTCCGTGCCGCCCAGCCCGCCGGGCAGCAGCACCAGAGCCCCGGCTGTGACCGAGAAGGCGAAGATGAACATCGACTGCAGGAACGAGACCTCGGCCCCCAAAGCCTGAAGCAGCGCCCAGAAGGCCACCACCTCCGCCGCCCAGCCGACCCAGCCGAGGAACGCCGCGAAACCGAAGGTCCTGAACGTCATCAGCTCCGACATGGTGCGCACGGTGCGGCGGAGCTTCGCGATCAGGCGCGGCAGACGCCGCCCGATCAGTCCCCAGCCCCAGTTGATCAGGAACAGGATGACGCGCGGCTTCGCCAGGAACCCCAGGATCAGGCACCCAACCGCCATGAAGCCGATCCCGATCGGCGCGTAGGGCGTGCCGATGAAGGCGACCGACCCGATCACGGTCAGGAACATGTAGGCGACCATGTCGGCGAGCCGGTCGCTGATGAACATCGGCGCGCCGCGTTCGTAGGGCACGCCATGTGCGCGCTCCAGAAACCAGACGCGCAACGCCTCGCCCGCCTTGCCCGGCGTCGTGGTCAGCGCGAAGCCTGAGAAATAATAGAGCGTGTTTCGGCCGAACGAGACGCCGGCGCCAATGCCAAGCGTCATGTGGTGCCAGCGCCAGACGCGCAGTCCGTAATTCACCAAGGACAGGCCCAGCATCAGGGCGATCAGGCTCAGCGGCAGGCTGCGGATATGGCCGATGACCTTGTCATACCCGGCGTAGATTGATCCGACCGCGACCAGCCCGGCGAAGCCGACGATCGACAGGATGATCCCATACTCCATCCGGCGCCGTTTGGGGCCGCTGAGCATCGAGGGAGTCCGGGGCGAAGCTATCTCAACCATAGAGCAGATATCCGTAGGTCGCGATCCAACCAATCATGGTGACGATCAGGAAACGGTCGGTCAGCGCCAATGTGGTGGGAGAGCCCGACCGCTCCTCGACCAGCGTGATTTGGAGATAGCGCAGCACGCCCGCAACCACGAAAGGGGCGGTGACGTAGAGATGCGGGCTCTGCGCGCTCGCGGCCGTGGTGTAGATCAGATAGGAGACCAAAAGCCCGCCGACCACCGCCGTGATGCTGGCGTCGATGAAGGGCTTGTTGTAGCCGGCGAGCGCCGTGCGGTGCGCGCCGTCCAGCCGCTTCACCAGATCGTCGCGCCGCTTGGCTAGCGCCAGGAACAAAGCCAGCAGGCCGGTGCAGGTCAGGATCCAGACCGACGGCTCGACCCGGATCAGAGCGGCGCCCGCCTCCACGCGCAAAACGAATCCCAGCGCCACCAGCATGACGTCGACCAGGGAGACCTGCTTCAGCTTCAGCGAATAGGCGAGGTTCACGCCGAAATAGACGGCGGCGACGATCAGGAAGCGGGTCGGCAGCATCAGCGCCAGGGTCAGCGCAGTCGCGACCAGCAACGCGGCAAGGATCGCGGCCGTCGTGGGCGAAACCGTCCCCGCCGCCAGCGGGCGATGCTGCTTGTCCGGATGTTTTCGGTCCGCGTCCCGGTCCATCCAGTCGTTCAGGATATAGACGGCGCTGGACAGCGCGCAAAACGCCAGAACGCCCATCGCCACCGCGATCAGGTTCGCCATGGTCATGGCGTTGGGCGTGAAAAACAGCGGCGCGACGATGAAGCCGTTCTTCACCCACTGATGCGGGCGCATCAGCAGGATCACAGGCGGCGTGCGCCGAACGGGTGCGACGGAGACGGAGGACACGGGTTAGACGCAGTCACGAGTCAGGAGAGGTCGATGCGCGGCCTTATAGCATCGATGCCGCGAAAAACGGGTTAAATCCCTGCAATGCCGCCCTGCGCCCGACGCTTCCCAACGGATGAATTATTTCACAGTATCTTCCCGTGGTCAGGAAGCCGGAATGGCCGGACTCCCCGCCACGAGAAGAGGGGTAGCGATGGTAACCGCACCTTTCTTCTTCCACCTCCGGATCAGGATTTATGGCGTCGCCATCGATCTGAAGATCCGCTGGTCGAAGGCGCCGGAGAGAGGCGGCAACCTCTCTCCGGTTGCCTATAAATTACCGTGAAATGCGCGGCCATTCAAGCGAGGCGTCACGCCGGATCGATCGACCCCTTGCGCTCCACGACCAGTCCGTAATGCTGGGGCTGGCGGTGGACGGCGAAGTTGAAAGTGGTGCTTTTGTAGGATTTGCAGCGGTCGAGATCGATGGTGGCGACCACCACCTCGTCGTCGACGCTTTGCGCCTGGGCGACGATTTCGCCGGAGGGGGCGACGATCAAAGAGCCGCCGATCAGCATGCAGCCCTCCTCCACCCCGGCCTTGGCGACGCCGATCGACCAGCAGCCGTTCTGGTAGGAACCCGCCTGGAAGCTGAGGGCGTTGTGGAACAGGCTGAGCGCGTCGTGATCAGGCGCGGGCGGATTGTGCAGCGGGGTGTTGTAGCCGGCCATCACCAGCTCCGCGCCTTGCAGGCCAAGGGAGCGCCAAGTCTCCGGCCAGCGCCGGTCGTTGCAGATGCACATGCCGACGATCCCACCGAAGGCGCGCCAGGTCTTGAAGCCCGGCCCGTCGGTCGCGTCGGGCATCTCGAAATAGCGCTTCTCCAGATGCTGGAAGGCGCGCCAGGGCTCATGCTCGGCATGGCCGGGCAGATGGACCTTGCGGTAGCGGCCGATCTCGCGCCCGCCGGAATCGACCAGGATGGCGGTGTTGTAGCGCCGGGTCCGACCGTTTTCGACGGTCAGCTCAGCGAAGCCCAGATGGAAGCCGATCCCCATCCGGCGCGCGGCGTCGAACAGGGGCTGGGTTTCCGGGCCCGGCATCTCCTTCTCGAAGAACTGATCGATCTCCGCCTGATCGGTCATCCACCAGCGTGGAAAGAAGGTGGTGAGCGTCAATTCCGGGAAGACGACAAGCTCGGCCCCGCGCCGCCAGGCTTGGGTCATCAGCGCGATCAGCCGCTCCACCACTTGGGCGCGGGTATGGGCGCGCTGGATCGGGCCGACCTGAGCGGCCGCTACTGTCAATAAACGAGCCATGGCGCCTCTTGTCCTCCAAACCGCCGCGTGGTCATGTCGAGCATAAGTTTCTCCCATGCGACGAGACCACAGAGGAAACATTTCATGCAACTGATCGGCCGCACTCTATCGCCCTTCGTCCGCCGCGTCGCCCTGGCGATGGACATCGGCGGGATTCCGTACGAGCAGCTCCCGCTCTCCACCGCGAACGACAGCGACAAGATCAAGGAATTCAACCCTCTGACCCGCGTTCCGGCCCTGGTGCTGGATTCCGGCGAGCGGATCATCGACAGCGCGGCGATCCTTGATTACCTGGACGGCGTCATTCCGGCGGACCGTGCGATCACCCCGCCGCATGGCGCGGACCGCCGGCTGGTGATGATGATCGAGGCGCTGATGTTTGGCGCGGCGGAGAAGGCGATCTCCGGCTTCTATGAGACCGCGCGCAAGCCGGCCGACAAACACCATATGCCGTTTGTGGAGGAATGCATGGCGCAATGCCACGCCGGTCTCGCGACCGTGGAGTCGATGCTGAATCCCGGCCAGACCATCGCTGTGGGATCGAAGCCGACGCGCGCTGACGTCGCGATCGTCGCCGTCGTCTCCTTCCTGGAGGCTTTGCCGAAAATCCCGGTCGCGCCCAGCTATCCGAAATTGGGCGCGCTGGCGGCCGCGCTGGAGGCGCGGCCTGACTTCGCCAAAAGCCAATTCAAGGGGTGAACCGCCATGCTGACGATCTGGGGACGCGCCAATTCGTCCAACGTGATGAAAGTGATGTGGGGGGTGGGCGAACTGGGCCTGCCCCACAGGCGGATCGACGCCGGCGGGGCATTCGGCGGGCTGAACACGCCGGAATTCCTGGCGATGAACCCGAATGGGATGGTGCCTGTGATCCGGGAGGAGGACGGCTTCACTCTTTGGGAGTCGAACGCGATCCTGCGCTATCTCGCCCGCAAGCACCCCGCCGCGGGCCTGGCGCCGGCGGATCTGCGCGAATTCGCGGACATGGACCGCTGGATGGAATGGCAGACCGAAAGCCTCGCCGGGCCCTGCTTCCAGGTGTTCGCCCAACTGCATCGCGTGGCGCCGGACAAGCGCGACCCGGCCTTGCTGGCCTCCGGGATCAAGGAGACCGCCGATCATTTCCGGATGCTCGAGCCCGTGCTGGCGAAATCGCCCTATCTGGCCGGGGAAGCCTTCACACTCGCCGACGTCACGGTCGGGGTGATGGCCTATCGCTGGTTCGAGATGGCGATCGAGCGGCCATCCATGCCGACGGTCGAGGCCTGGTACGCCCGCATCAAGGCGCGCCCGGCCTTCAAGACGCACATCGCGCTGGGCTTGAGCTGACCACGACAAAGCCCCCCGCTCGCCATGGATGAAGCCCAGCTCCGCGAAAAACTGCGCAAGATCGAGGCGTTGCTCGCCGGGGCCGGCACGGCGGGCGAGCGGATGGCGGCGGAGGCGGCGCTGGAGCGGCTGCGCGCCCGGCTGACGGAGACGCAGCGGCGCGATCAGCCGATCGAGATGCAGTTCTCTCTGGGCGATCAATGGTCCCGTCGCCTCTTTCTGGCGCTGTGCCGACGCTATGGGCTGCACCCCTATCGCAAGCCGCGCCAGCGGATGACCACAGTGATGCTGCGCGTCCCTAAAGAGTTCGTGGATCAGGTGCTGTGGCCGGAGTTCCAGGAGTTGAACGTGGCGCTGGTGCATTACCTCGATCAGGTCACGATCCGAGTGATCCAGGCCTCGGTCCACAACGACGCCAGCGAGGCGCGGGAGGGGCTGGGGCGCTGAGGGTGGGCGGCTCGATTAACGATTTGTAACGGGGACTCGTCCGGGGCCGCTGCTAGGCTTCGGCCATGGTCAAACGGCTTGGTTTCCTCTTGCTGGTCTGCGCGCTTTCCGGAGCCGGCGCGACCGCGCGGGCGGACGAATTCGCGCGCTGCGAGACCAAGACCATTCAATCCGCCTTCGATCGCGCGCCAACCCAAGTTGTGGCCAAGCTCACCAGCGGCAAAGCCGTGAAGATCGTGGCCTTCGGCTCCTCCTCCACCTTCGGCACCGGCGCTTCCTCGCCGGCCGCAACCTACCCGGCGCGGCTTGAGGCGGAGTTGGGGCGGGTTTTCCCATCGACGCCGGTTGCGATCCTCAACGCGGGCGTGGTCGGCGACACGGCGGCCATGATGCTGGCGCGGATGGATCAGGACGTGACCTCCCAGAAGCCGGACGTGGTGATCTGGCAGGTCGGCACCAACGACATCGAAAAATCCGTGCCGCGCGATCTGCTGCGCGCCCAGATCCGCGAAGGTCTGGCGAAGCTGCGCGCCGCAGGGGCCGAGATCGTGCTGATGGAGACGCAATGGTATCCAAGGCTGGGCGAGATGTCGGACTGGCCGGGCTATCGCGCCGATCTGCGGCTGATCGCGGCGGAGACCGGCACGCCGTTGATTCAGCGCTATGAAATGATGAAGAGCTGGATCGACAGCGGCCTGTTCAAGGAGAGCGATCTGCTGGCCGCCGACCGCTTCCATATGAAGGATATGAGCTATGGCTGCCTCGCCCGGTCGCTGGCGGTGGAGCTGAAGGCCGACGCTGAGCGGCAAGTGGCTGCGGACCCGCCCAACGCAAAAGCCTTGACCGTCGGCGCCTTGCAGATTACCCCGTAAGCGTCGCTTGGGCCTGCCTTGAGCGGCCGTGGTGATTTGGCCGGCCGGCTTGCGACCACGTAAACCAACAGCTAAAAGGCCGTGCCGTCGTTTTCTCGACGCGCCCGCCCGTCCGGTCGGCATTTTCGCCGCTGGAGGTGCATTATGCCCGATACAAATTTTGAAGAGTCCTACGCGCTCGACACGCGCCTGATCCGTTCCGGTCAAACCCGCAGCAATCACGGCGAGACCGCCGAGGCGATCTTTCTGACCTCAGGCTTCGTCTATGACAGCGCGGAGGCGGCGGAGCGTCGCTTCACCGGCGATGATCCGGGCTATGTCTATTCCCGCTACGGCAACCCGACCGTTTCGATGTTCGAGCAGCGTCTGGCCGCGGTCGAAGGGGCGGAGGGCTGCTTCGGCATGGCCAGCGGGATGGCCGCGGTGTTCGCCGCCCTCGCCTGTCAGGTGCAGTCCGGCGATCGGATCGTGGCGGCGCGCGCGCTGTTCGGCTCCTGCCACCATATCCTCACCAAGATCCTGCCGAAATGGGGCGTGGAGTGCGTGCTGATCGACGGCGCGGACCTGAACGCCTGGCGCGAGGCTTTGGCCCCCGGCGCCAAGATCGCCTTCTTCGAGAGCCCGTCGAACCCGACCCTGGAGCTGATCGACATCAAGGCGGTGTGCGAATTGGCCCACGCCGCCGGCGCCCGCGTGGTGATCGACAATGTCTTCGCGACGCCTCTGCTGCAGCGTCCGATCACGCTTGGCTGCGATGTCGTCGTCTATTCCGCGACCAAGCATATCGACGGGCAAGGACGCTGCATGGGCGGCGCGGTGCTGAGCACGAACAAGTTCCTGACCGACGAGCTGATGCCGTTCTACCGCCATACCGGCCCGGCGCTGAGCCCGTTCAACGCCTGGGTGCTGGTGAAGGGTCTGGAGACCCTGTCGCTGCGGGTCGATCGGTCCTGCCAGACGGCGGCCAAGATCGCCGACCGGCTCCACGGCGCCCCGGGGATCCAGCGGCTGCTTTATCCCCATCACCCGAGCCATCCGCAATATGATCTGGCGAAGCGGCAGATGACCCAAGGCGGCACCCTGGTCTCCTTCAGCCTGGAGGGCGGCAAGGCCGGCGCTTTCAAGTTCCTGAACGCGTTGGAGTTGATCGACATCTCCAACAATCTGGGCGATTCGAAATCGCTGATCACCCATCCCTGGACCACGACCCACCGCGCCATGCCGGAGCCGGACCGGCTAGCGGTCGGCATCGACGAAGGGCTTGTGCGCCTGTCCGTGGGGTTGGAGGATGCGGGCGACCTGATCGCCGACATCGAGCGCGGCCTCGCCGCGCTCTAATCTGGAGAACTAAGTAGTGAGCACCGATTACGCTGGCGAGATCGCCCCGAAAGAGGTCTGGAAGCGGCTGGAGAGCGAGCCGAACGCGGTGATGGTGGATGTGCGCACCGCGCCGGAATGGTCCTATGTCGGCCTGCCGGACCTCAGCGCGCTCGGCAAGAAGCCGGTCCTGAACTCCTGGCAGGTCTATCCGAACACCACGCCGGAACCGGACTTCGCCGACAAGCTGATCGCCGCCGGCCTGACGCCGGACCAACCGATCTTCTTCCTCTGCCGCTCCGGCGTGCGCAGCCTGGCCGCCGCCAGGCTGATGACCGCGCGGGGATTCAAGCATTGCTTCAACATCACCGGCGGCTTCGAAGGCGACGTCGACGCGAAAAAGCATCGCGGGAATGTCGCGGGCTGGAAGTTCGCCGGCCTGCCCTGGACGCAATAGGGGGCGCTGGAATGCTGGATATCGCCCGTCTGCGCGCCGACACGCCAGGAACATCAAGGCTCGCGCATTTCAACAATGCGGGTTCTTCACTGATGCCGGCGCCGGTGCGGCAGGCGGTGGTCGATCATCTGGATCTGGAATGCCGGATCGGCGGCTATGAGGCGGCGGCCGCCGCCTCTGATCTGCATGACGGCTTCTACGCTTCCGCCGCCAAGCTGATCGGCGCGCAGGCGGAAGAGATCGCCTTCGTCGACAACGCCACCCGGGCCTGGGACATGGCGTTCTACAGCCTGCCCTTCGGCCCTGGCGACCGGATCCTGACCGCGCGGGCGGAATATGCGGCGAACGTGGTCGCCTTCCTCCAGATCGCCAAGCGCTTCGGCGCGGTGGTGGAGGTCATCCCGACCGACGCCAGCGGGGCGGTGGATGTGTCCGCGCTGGAGAGGATGATGGACGGGCGGGTGAAGCTGATCGCGATCACCCATGTGCCGACCAACGGCGGGCTGGTGAACCCGGCGGCGGCGATCGGCGCGGTCGCCAAGAAACATGGCGTCCCCTATCTGCTGGACGCCTGCCAGTCGGTCGGCCAGATGCCGGTGGACGTGACCGCGATCGGCTGCACCATGCTGTCCGCCACGGGCCGCAAATATCTGCGCGGGCCGCGCGGCACGGGCTTTCTGTACGTGCGCAAGGATTGGGCGGAACGGCTGGAGCCGCCGACCATCGATCTCCACTCCGCCCGGTGGGTTTCCCGCGATCAGTACGAATTGGAACCCGGCGCGCGACGCTTCGAAGTCTGGGAGCGGAGCGTCGCCGACCTGATCGGGTTGAAGACCGCGATCGACTACGCCCTGGCGGTGGGCCTCGCTCCCGCCTACGCTCGCATCCGTGAGCTCGCCGGGAGCATGCGCCAAAGACTGGCCGACCTTCCGGGCGTGACCGTCACCGACCTGGGTCCGGAGCCCTGCGGCATCGTCACCTTCACCAAGGCCGGGCGCGATCCGGACGCGGTGAAGGCGGCGCTGCAGACGCAGGCGGTGAACGTCTCGGTCACGCGCGTCTCCTCCACCCGCTATGACATGGAGGCGCGGGGTTTGACCGCGATGGTTCGCGCCAGCGCGCATTACTACAACGACGAAGGCGACATCGATCGGCTGGTTGCGGCGGTCGCCGCCGCGTGATCGCCGACCCGCTGTTCTACGCCATCGCGATTCCGGCGGTTCTGCTGGTCGGGATCTCGAAGACTGGCTTTGGCGGCGGGTTGGGCATGATGGCGACGCCGATGCTGGCGCTCACCATGCCTGTGCCGCAGGCCGCCGCCATCCTGCTGCCGATCCTCTGCCTGATCGACGTGCTGGGCATCCGGCTCTATTGGCGGGATTTCGACCGGCGGATCATGATGACCCTGTTGCCCGGCGCGGTTCTGGGCACGCTGATCGGCTTCGCGACCTTCCGGATTGTGGATCCGCGTTGGACCGAGCTGCTGGTGGGTCTGCTGGCCGTGACCTTCGCGCTCTGGCAATTGCTGCGGGAGCAATTGCTGAAGGCCCTGCCGCCATCCGCGCCGAACGCGGTCAAAGGCTTCGGCTGGTCGGCGCTGGGCGCCTTCACCAGCTTCATCGCCCATGCCGGCGGCCCGCCGCTCTCGATCTATCTGCTGCCGCTGCGGCTGGAGAAGACCAAGCTGGTGGGCGTGACCGTGATCTTCTTCTTCGCGGTCAACTATATGAAATTAGGCCCCTATTTCCTGCTGGGCCAGTTCGACGCGACCAACCTGACCACATCCCTGATCCTCACTCCATTGGCCCCGATCGGCGTGCGCGCCGGCCGCTGGCTGCTGGAGCGCATCCCCGACCAGCGCTTCTATCCGATCAGCTACGCGCTGCTGTTCCTGGTGGGGCTTAAGTTGATCTGGGACGGGGCGGGGTTGGGGTGAAGGAATCCATAAAATTCGCCTCACCCTGAGCTTGTCGAAGGGGGAAATCGTGATTGACGCAAATGAATTTGCGCACCCTTCGACAGGCTCAGGGTGAGGCTTTCATTTGAACAATACTTACATCGTCTCGCAGTAGGCGCTGAGCTTGTTGCCATCGAGGTCGCGGAAATAGGCGAAGAAATATTCCGGGCCGCGTTGACCGGGCGCGCCTTCATCGGCGCCGCCGAGTGCGAGCGCCCTCTGATAGAACGCCGTCACCTGCTCGCGCGTCTCGAAATGGAAGCCGAGCATGGTTCCATTGCCCACCGTCGCGGGCTGTTTGTCGTAGGGGCCGAGAACCCCGAAGATCAATTTCCCGTCCCGGCCATAGATCCGCCCGCCGGTGCGATGCTCGAAGACAGACACCAGCCCCTCGGGCTCCAGAAGCGCGTCATAGAACGCCTTCGCCTTCTCCAACTGGTTCGATCCGACCGTGCCGTAGCTCATGCCGATCATGTCAGGCGCTCCTGAAATCCGGTTTGAAGGCGATCCAAGGATTGGCTTGCTCCAGCTGGGCGGCGAGGCGCAGCAGCAGGCCTTCCTTGCCGACCGAGGATCCGAAATGAATCCCGACGGGCAGGCCGTCCTTCGTGCGGTGCAGCGGCAGCGAGATCGCCGGGCAGCCGCTCAGGTTATAGATCGGGGTGAAGGGCATCTCGGAGCGCAGCTCGGCCGCGAAGGCCTCGACGCTGGGATTCTGCATGGACATGGCGCCCAAAGGCTGCGGCGGGTTCATCCAGACCGGGCCGAGCGCGACGTCGTAGTTCTGGAAGAAGGCGGCGACCCGGCGGCCGATGCCGTGCATGTAGGTGACCGCGCGGATGTAATCCTGCGGCTTCATCGCCTCGGCCTTGGCCAGCATGGCGCGGGTGACCGGCTCCAGCTCCTCCTCGCGCGGCGGGCGGCCCAGGGCTTCGGCGCGGAAGCCCACGACGGTCGCGACATTGCTGGAGACGATGGTCCAGAGCAGCGCGCTGACCTGCTCTGCCGGCACGCCGATATCGGCTTCCTCGACATGATGGCCCAGCGATTCCAGAAGCTTCGCCGTCGCGCGCACGCCCTCGGCCACCTCCGGATGGACGCCTTCGAGCGAGCCGAGCGCGATCCGCAGCCTGCCGGTCGGCGCGCCGACCTCCGCCAGAAAGCTTCCCGCGTGATGGGGGGCGGCGTAGGGATCGCCGAGGGCGGGGCCGGCCGTCGCGTCCAGGAAGGCGGCGCTGTCGCGCACGGTGCGGCTGACCACATGGGCGTGGGCGAGGCCGGCCCAGCCCTCTCCGACCAGCGGACCCAGCGGAGTGCGGGCGCGGGTGGGCTTCAGGCCGACCAGACCGCAATGGGCGGCGGGCAGGCGGATCGAGCCGCCGCCGTCGGTCGCATGGGCGACGGGGACGATCCCGGCCGCCACGGCCGCCGTCGCGCCACCGGAGGAGCCGCCGGCGTTGCGGCTGAGGTTCCAGGGATTGCGGCAGGAGCCGAGCGCCGCCGGCTCGGTGACGCAGACCAGACCAAGCTCCGGCGTATTCGTCTTGCCGGCGAAGGTGACGCCGGCGGCGCGGTAGCGCGCGACGATGGTGGCGTCCTCGGTCGGCGTGAATCCCGCCCAATAGCGGCTGCCGTTGGATTGCGGCACGTTGGCGATCATCGCGCCCAGATCCTTGATCAGGAAGGGAACGCCGGTGAAGGGGCCGTGAGGCAGACCCTCCTTGATCTGCGCCCGCGCGTAATCGTCCATGCGGTGGACGACCGCGTTGATCTTCGGGTTCACCGCCTCGATCCGGGCGATGCAGGCCTCCAGCGCCTCCGAGGCGCTGACCTGCTTGCGTCGGATCGCGTCCGCCAGGGCGATGGCGTCGAGCGCCTGATAGTCTTCGAACTTCATCCAGGGATCCTTCAGGCAGGCAGAATGGCGGGGTCGCGCAGCACGCCGATGGTCATCGCCTCCATCCGGCCGCGCGGGGTGTATTCATGCGACTCCAGCAGATCCGGAGCCAATCCGGCAAGCTGCATCACCGCCTCGGACACCACCAAGGCGGTCTTGAAGTCCTTCGACGCGCTCTCCAGTCGGCTCGCGGTGTTCACCACGTCCCCGATCGCGGTCAGCGAGGTTGCGGTGCCGTAGCCAAGATCGCCGACGATCGCGCCGCCAGCGTGCAGGCCAATGCCGATGCGCAGCGGCTCCACCAGATCTTCGGCCAGATCGCGGTTCAGATCCTCCAAACGCTCGATCATCCGCTTGGCGGCGCGCAGCGCGTCGCGCGCGCCGGCCTCCGGCCCATTCTCAAGGCCGAACAGCGCCATGATCCCGTCGCCGATGAACTTGTCCAGATGCCCGCCCGAACTTTCGATCGCCTCCCCCATCGCCCGGAAATATCGGTTCAGAATGAACACGACATCATAGGGCAGGCGATTTTCGGACAGGGTGGTGAAGCCGCGCAGATCGGCGAACATCACCACGACCGGCATATCGCGCCCGTGGTGATAGTCAGGGAACTTCGAGCTTTGCGCTGGAGCGATGGAGGCCGGCAGCAAAGGCATCACGTCGATGTCTGAAGTCGGCCTGATCTGGCAGGCGAGGCGCACCCGTTCCGACGCGCCGACGCGAGCCAGAACCTTGGCCTCGCCCTCCGCCGCCGGCCCCAGCTCCTCGAGGCCCTTGCCCAGCTTCACCCGGCAAGTCGAGCAGCGCCCACGCCCGCCGCAGACCGAGGCGTGCGGCACGCCGTTGCTCAGGCTCATCTCGAGCACGGTCGGCCCGGGGGTCAGACGCAGCTTGCGCCCGCCGGGATATGTGACGGTGATGCGCCTGCGCCGCGCGTCCCAGGCCGCGCGCAACAGCCGCGCGCCCAACACGCTCAACAGCAGGGTCACGAAGCTCAACCACAGCACGTTGCGCAGCGCGTAGAGACGCGCCATCGCCTCCGCGTCGGGCTGGTTCATCTGCTTCAGCGCGGCCGCCAGCCAAGCCGGGTCGCGCGAAAGATGCATGATCTCGCGCGCCGCGCTCCAGTAGCCGACGAGCGCCAGCACGGGAATCAGCAACGTCGCCGCGGCCAGATAGGGTTTGTAGACCGGGAACCAAGGCTTGTAGCGCAGCCAGAAATTCATCCCGATCATGCCGTGCGTCCAGGCGATGATCAGCAGCGCCGCCTGCAGCCAGGGCTTTACGGGCTCGGCGAACAGCTGATGGATGACGTAGGTGTAGTCGACATAGGCATGGTGAAGCTCCAGCGTCACCCGGGTCATCACCAGATGCTCGACCAGCAGGGGCGGGATCAACAGGCCGAAGATCAGTTGGGCCGCCTCCCAACGCTTCATCGCCCACAAATTGCGGCGCCGGTAGATCGACCACATCGCAAGTCCGAGATGGACCGAAGCGGCGAAGGCGAACAGGAACGTCACGCCCTTGATGTGCCAGAAGGCGATGAACCAATCCTGCGCGGCGATCATGGCCTGGAGGGAATGGATTCCGATCGCGTGGTTCAAAAGATGGCTGGCGACGAAGCTGAGCATCGTCAGGCCGCTGATCAACCGGGCGCGATTGACAATCGCCGGCCAATCCAGTCGAGTGCGCGTCGCGTCGAGAGGCTTCCTGCTCAAGGGGGCGTTCTGCGCCATGCGACTGTGCGATCCACTCTTTTCAAATCGACTGACGCACCCTACATGCCTCGCGCTTGCGCGGCGACTCCTATCGACCGGGTCCCACGGCTGCGGTCCGACATCAGGGAAAAACAACGAAATGGGCGCATTTATCGCTCTTCAAGGCTTGAGCAAATCGTTCGGCAGCTTGAAGGCTGTCGATTCCGTCTCTTTCTCGGTGAATCAGGGTGAGGTTTTGGGGTTTCTTGGCCCAAACGGAGCCGGAAAATCCACGACGATGAAGATGATCGCCGGGTTCCTGTCGCCGTCGGCCGGAATGGCTGAGGTTTGCGGCTTCGACGTGGTGCGCGACCCGCTGCGCGCGAAGGCGCAGATGGGCTATCTGCCGGAAGGGGCGCCCGCCTATCCCGACATGACCGCCGCCGCCTTTCTGGATTTCATCGGCGCGATCCGCGGCTTCGACGGGGCGGAGCGGCGCAAACGGATCGGCCTCGCGGTCGACCGCGCGAATCTCAAGGGCGTTCTGCATCAGCCGATCGACACGCTGTCCAAGGGCTATCGTCGGCGCGTCGGTCTGGCGCAGGCGCTGCTGCATGATCCCAAAGTGCTGGTGCTGGACGAGCCGACGGATGGTCTGGACCCCAACCAGAAGCATGAGGTCCGCTCGCTGATCGAGGCGATGGCGGCCGAGAAGGCCATCATCGTCTCCACGCATATCCTGGAGGAGGTGGAGGCGGTCTGCACCCGCGCCATCGTGATCGCGCGCGGACGCGTGGTCGCCGACGGCACCCCGACCGAGCTCGCCGCGCGCGACCCGCAGCACAACGCCATCGTCCTGCGCTTGCGCGCGGACGCCGCCGACACCGCCGCCAAGCTGATCGGCGGTCTGTCCGGCGTCGCGAAGATCGAGGCCCAGAAAGGCCGGGAGGAGACCACCTTGATCGTTCACCCGCATCCCGGCGCCCAGGCGCCGATGGCGGAGCTCGCCATGCTTGGCCGCTCGGAGCCCTGGGGCATGACCGAACTGAAACTGGAGCGCGGCCGCCTCGACAACGTGTTCCGCGCCATCACCCGCGCCGACGGGTCAGGAGCCGCCCGATGAGAGCCATCTGGACGATTTTCCGCCGCGAGCTGTCCGCCTATTTCGCGACGCCGCTGGCCTATGTGTTCATTGTGATCTTCCTGGTGATGGCCGGCGCGCTGACCTTCTTCCTGGGCAATTTCCTGGAGCGGAGCCGCGCCGACCTGCAGGCCTTCTTCATGTTCCATCCCTGGCTCTACCTGTTCCTGATCCCGGCGATCGCGATGCGTCTGTGGTCGGAGGAGCGCAAGTCAGGCACGATCGAGCTGTTCCTGACTCTGCCGATCACGGTCGCGCAGGCGGTGCTCGGCAAGTTCCTCGCCGCCTGGGCCTTCTGCGGCATCGCGCTGGCGCTGACCTTCCCGTTCTGGCTGACGGTCAATTATCTGGGCGACCCGGACAACGGGGTGATCCTGGCCAGCTATCTGGGCAGCTGGCTGATGGCCGGGGCTTTCCTGTCGATCGGCTCGGCGATTTCGGCGCTGACCAAGAATCAGGTGATCGCCTTCGTGGTTTCCGCCTCGGTCTGCTTCACGCTGACGGTGGCCGGCACGCAGCTGGTGCTGGCCTTCTTCTCCGGCTGGGCCGGTCAGGGCGTGGTCGAGGCGGTCGCCTCGCTCAGCTTCCTCACCCATTTCACCGCCGTGATGCGCGGCGTGATCGACCTCAAGGACCTCGTGTTCTTCAGCTCGATCATCGCGCTGTTCCTGGTCGCCAACGCCGCGATCGTCGAATTGAAGAAGGCCGATTGAGGTCATGCTCACCAATCGTCGAACCCTCGCCTTCATCGCCCTCGCGCTGTCGGCGATCCTGCTGGTCTCGGTCAATATCCTGGCCCGCAACCTGTTCCCCGGCGCCCGCCTGGATCTGACCCAGGATCGGCTCTACACGCTGTCCCCCGGCACGCGCGAGCTGCTGCGCGGGCTGGAGGAGCCGATCACCCTGCGCTTCTACCTGTCGGACCGGTTGGTGCGCGAGGCGCCGGCCTACGGCTCCTACGCCGCCCGGGTGCGCGACATGCTGGAGGAATACGCCGGGGCGTCCGGCGGCAAGCTGAAGCTGGAGGCCTATAATCCCGAACCGTTCTCTTCGGTCGAGGATCGCGCCGTCGCCTACGGGCTGCAGGGCGTGCCGATCGATCAGGGCGGGGAGCAGGTCTATTTCGGTCTGGTCGGCGTGAACACGACCGACGACGAGGAGCGCATCGCCTTCTTCCAGCCCGACCGCGAGCCGTTCCTGGAATATGACCTGACCCGGATGGTGCAGCAGCTGTCGCGCCCGAAACAGCGCAGCATCGCCCTGATCACCACTCTGCCGCTGGATGGCGACAGCCAGCCGATGAGCCCGCAGGCCGCCCAAAGCCTGATGGTGATGGAGCAGATCCGCCAGGCCTTCCAGATCAAGACGCTGGGGACCGACGTGGCGGAGATCCCGTCCGACGTGCAGGCGCTGATGGTGGTGCATCCGGTCGGCCTGTCGCCGCGCACGCTCTACGCGATCGATCAATATGTGCTGAAGGGCGGCAAGGCCCTGGTGATCGTCGACCCGCACGCCGAAACCTCGGCGATGAAGGGGCAGCAAATGATGATGCGCGGCATGCCCCCGATGCCGACGGCCTCCGATCTGGACCAGATCTTCGCCAAATGGGGCGTGAAGCTGGCCCCGGACACGGTCGTCGCCGACCGTCGTCTGGCGCGGCGCGTCAACGCCGGTCCCGGCACGCGCATGCAGGCGGCGGATTATCTGCCCTGGATCAGCGTCCCCGCCGACAATCTCAGCCGCACCGACCCCGTGACCGGGCAGATGAGCACCTTGAACTTCGCCAGCGCGGGCGCGCTGGACCAGATCGAGGGCGCCAAGACGAAGTTTGAGCCGCTGGTCGTCTCCTCCGCCAGTTCGATGCGCCTGCCGGTCGAGCGGGTGAAAGGTTTCCAGCCGGACGTTCTGGGGATTCTTCGCGGCTTCCAGTCCGGCGGAAAGCCGCTGACCATCGCCGCCCGCGTCTCGGGCGAAGCGGAGACCGCCTTTCCCGACGGTCCTCCCAAGGCGGAGCCGCCCGCCGCCGGGGCCCCGCCGGCGCCGGAGCCCGCCGCCCCGGCTGGCGAGCAGGTGAAGCGCGGCCCGGTCAACGCCATCATCGTGACCGACACCGACTTTCTGGAGGATCGCTTCTGGGTTCAAACCCAGCAGTTTTTTGGCCAGCGCCTGGCGGTGCCGACCGCGAGCAACGCCGACTTCGTGGTCAACGCGTTGGATAACCTGACCGGCTCCAGCGCGCTGATCTCCCTGCGCTCGCGCGGCATCTCGGATCGTCCTTTCGTGAAGGTGCGCGAGATCCAGCAGCAGGCGGAAAGCCAGTTCCGCGAGAAGGAGCAGGCCCTGACCGAGCGGCTGAAGGAAACCGAGGCCAAGCTGGCGGAGCTGCGCGGCGGCGACCGCGCGAGCGCCGACAAGGACAAGCCGGCCGGATCCGGCATCCTGACCGCGGAGCAAGCCAAGGCGATCGAGGAAGGCCGCGCCAATCTCTTGTCGATCCGCGGCGAGCTGAGGGACGTGCAGCGGTCGCTGCGCGAGGACATCGAGGGCCTGCAAGCGAGCGTGCGGTTCGTGAACATCGGGCTGGTCCCGATCCTGGTCGCGGCCTTCGCCGTGATTCTTGGCCTGTTCCGCGTCGCGCGCCGGCGTCGCGCCACCATCGCCGCCCGCAGCGCGGCTTGAGGAGCGTCATCATGCGTCCGATCTCTGTATTGCTGCTCGCGCTCATCACTCTCGCCGCCACCGTCGGCGCCGCGGTCGTCTCGGCCAATCGCCAGGGCGCGGTTGAAGTCGCCAAGGGCGATCGGCTGTTCCCGGGCTTGGCGGCCAAGCTCGCCCAGGCTCAATCGATCGAAATCGACGGAGCCGGCGGCAAGGCCAAGCTGACCCGCGCCGGCGACGGCTGGGCCATCGCCGACAAGGACGGCTATCCGGCCCGCCCGGAAGCGGTGCGCCGCCTACTCGCCGCCGTGGCCGAGCTGGAGACCGTCGAGGCGAAAACCCGCAATCCGGCCCTGCTTGAACGGCTGGACCTGACCGACCTCGCCGCCAAGGACTCCAAGGCTTCGCAGATCCAGATCAAGGACGCTCAGGGCGCCGTGATCGCCGGTCTGCTGATCGGCAAGAAGCGCGCGACCCCGCTGGGCGCCATGCCGGCGCCGCAGGGGCAGGAGATGCTCTATGTCCGCAAGGTCGGCGACCCGCAATCCTGGCTGGCGTTGGGACAGATCGAACTGCGCCGGTCCACCGTCGATTGGGCGGATAAATCGGTGATCGATCTGGCTCCGACCAAGTTCCGCTCGGTGCTGGTCGCCCGACCCGACGCGGCCGGCTTCACCCTGACCCGCGCCCCGGGCGACAGCCGCGATTTCGCGCTCGACGGCCTGCCGGAAGGGGCGAAGCTGAAATCCCAGTTCGACGCCAACAGCATCTCCGCCGCGCTGGAGTCCCTGACCTTCGAAGACGTCGCGAAAGCCCCGGCGGAACCGATCACGCCCTATGTTTCAGTGGTCTGGACGGCCGAAGACGGGCTGACCGTGACGCTGAAGCTGATGAAGCGCGAGGATCAACCCTGGGCCTCCATCACCGCCAGCGGCCCCGGCGCCGAGGCGATCAACGCCAAGACCGGCCCCTGGATCTACAAGCTGCCGGATTGGCGTCGCGAAAAGCTGGAGAGCACGCGCGAGAGCCTGATCGAGAAGCCCGCCACTTAAATCGAAGCCGACCGTCCCGGGGGCTGGACCTTCGGGACGGATCGGACAACATTGACCTGATGTGCATCGCATCGCTCCCAAAAGCGGCAACCGCCGCGACCCATCATGTCGTCTGAACCCGCGGCGACATCGCGTCGGGTCGCCGTCGTCGGCGCCGGGGTGGCCGGTTTGGCCGCCGCCCGGCTGTTGGCCGACAGGGGCCACGCGGTCGAGCTGTTCGACAAGGGCCGTGGGCCGGGCGGTCGGCTGGCCACCCGCCGCGCCGACGGCTTCGCTTTCGATCCTGGCGCGCAATACTTCACGATCAAGGACGCGCGGTTGGACCCCTTCATGCGGGTGTGGCGCGACCAGATCCTGGTCGCGCCCAGGCGCGGGCGGTTCGGCGTGCTTGAGGCTGGATCCTTCATCGAGCAGCCGCCATCGCATCCCCGCTGGGTGGCGGTGCCTGGGATGAGCGGACTGGCGCGCCAGCTGGCGGCCGACCTCGACGTGAATCTTGCCGTCAGGATCAAGGAAGCCAAACGTGACGGCGCGTTCTGGCGTCTGACGGACGAGGGCGGCGGGAACCGTGGGCTGTTCGACTGGCTGGTGGTCGCGACGCCTCCGGATCAGGCGATCCCTCTGCTGCAGGATGCGCCGGATCTGGCCGCCCGGGCCTCGGCGGCGGTGATGGACCCCTGCTGGGCCGCGATGCTCGGTTTCGACAAGCCTTTGGAGCTGTCGTTCGAGGGCGCGGCGGTGGCGGGGTCGCCGCTCGCCTGGATCGCCCGCAACGACAGCAAGCCCGGCCGAAAGCCCGGCGAATCTCTGGTGCTTCACGCCAACCCCGCCTGGAGCCGCGCCAATCTTGAACTGACGCCGGATGAAGTCCTGCCGCTGATGCTCGACGCCCTGACGGAAGCTCTTGGAAAATCGCCCGGCGCGCCGCTCTACGCGACGGCCCACCGGTGGCGGTACGCCCAGGTGGCGAAGCCTTGCCCCGGCGGACCCCGGTTCGACGCGGCGTTCGGCGCCGGCATTTGCGGGGACTGGACGACCGGCCCGCGGATCGAGGCCGCCTGGGTCTCCGGCCTCACTCTCGCGCGGCAAATGCTGGCCGCCTAGCGGGTTTTCAACTTAATCTGAATCGCAGAAAGCCGAAAACGCGCTATTTCTCATAAGGTTCCGAGCAAGATCCGCTTCGAAGTAAGCGGCTCTTGCGCTAAGGCAGATCCGCCAGCCGCCAGACGCCCAGACTCTTGTCGCGCCAGCCGCCGCCGGCTTCATCGCAGTTTTCGAGCAACAGGTGAGCCGGCGCGCCCCAGCGGAACGGGGCGCGTTCGAAGTTGAGGGCGCGCCAATCGCCGTCCTCGCAATCCCTGTTTTCCTGCAGATCCGGGAAATGCGTGGCGATCAGCCATCGCGCGCCGGAGGCCCGGAAGTTGGCGACGGCGCGCGCGATGTTGGCGAAGGAAAAATGGACCAGACAGTCGCGGCACAGCACGACGTCGCAGGCCGGCAGAGGGTCGCGCGTGAGGTCCAGCCGATGGTAGGCGCCGATCGCCTGGCCCGCCGCCGCCTTCACCCGCAGTTGATCGATCAGGGCTGGCACGATGTCGACCCCGACATAGGCGCAGGGCAGGGCGGCCTTGTTGATCCAGACGGCGTCGCCGCACGGCGCGTCCAGCAGGGAGCGCGCCCCCAGCTCGGTCAGCAATGGCGGCAACCCGGCGCGCAAGGCGGCCGTCGCGTCCATCTCGGAGCCGAGGCCGGAGACCGAGCTTTCGGCCCCCCAGAGGTTGGTTTCATGGATTCGCCTGAAGCGGGCCGCCAGATCGAGCCCTTCGAAGGCGGCGCGATCGGCCTGAAAGCGCTGATGAGCGAGCACAGGCGGGCGTTCAGAATCTGGAATCGGCATGCAAACACGCTCCATGACGGGGAAATCTTCCAAAAGCTGACTTGTCTCCGCATGCGCAATATGGACGGCGCCCCGCTGGTTCGGGCATAAGGCAGAAACCAGCTATTTAAGGGGTGAGGTACAGTGTCGCTGCGCAATTTGGAACGTAAGACCTACCCGGCCGGCGCCATGATCATCAAGAAGGGTGATCACGGTTCGTCCGCCTATGTCGTCGATTCCGGCGAAGTTGAGATCTCCATCCCCACCCCGGCCGGCCCGAAGGTTCTGGCCACTTTGTCGACCGGCGGCATTTTCGGCGAGATGGCTCTGATCGACAGCGGCATCCGCAGCGCGGACGCCATCGCGAAGGTTGAGACGGTCTGCTTCATCATTCCTGAAAAGACCTTCAAGGAGCAGGTGGACAAAGCCGACCCGCTGATCCGCGGCCTGCTGCGGGTGCTGGTGCGCAATGTCCGCGAAACCCACGTTAAGCTCGGCTCGGTCGAATAGTCTCGCGCGCGGCGGATCCCTCGAGGTCCGCTCGCTCGATTGGACGGGCTGGATTCCTTGCTTGCTGCTGCGGGTCCGGCCCGATCAGCGCGACTTCGTCGCGACCAACCTCTCCTCTTTGATTCAGGCCTGGAGCGATCGCTCCGCCCACGCCTTGGCGATCTACAACGGCGCGCGGATGGTGGGGTTCGCCCTGGTGGCGTTCGAACCGCATGAGCGGGTCTGGTGGATCTGCCGGCTGATGATCGACCGCGACGCGCAGGGGCTTGGCTTCGGCCGCGGCGCGATGATGCAGATTCTTGAACGGCTGAAGCGCGCGCCCGGCTGCGACCGGGTGCTGATCGGCCATCATCCGGCCAACGCGCCGGCTCAGCGCCTTTATCTCAGCCTTGGCTTCCGGCCCACCGGACGACGGCTTGGGATTGAAGAGATCCTGGAGCTTCGCTTCACGCCCCCCGCGCTGTGAGCTTCCGCCAAAAAAATTGCCGCTAGGTTATGCACCTAGCGGCAAGTCATACAGGGAGGCTTCACGTCTGGGAGACGAGGAGTAAACCTCGTCACGGGTCGAAACCCGAATCGGTTGCTGCAACGCAGCAGCCACGTGATCACAGATATACCCGTCGCAGCGCCGCAACCATGGCCGAATTGGAAGCCGAGATATGCAGATTCCGCATAGCTAAAACCGAACGCTGCTCGGCTGGAAAAGCTGCTCGCGATGATTGTGTTGATTCTTACAGTTATGCTACGGAAGATAGTGTCACGCGCCGTCGATGCGCGCTAAAACTGTTCCGAAGCTAGGCTTTCGAGAAGAAAATCGCGTAATACGGCGATGCGCTTCGAATTGCGCAGCTCTTCAGGATAGACGAAATAGGCCGGAACGGCCGGCGCTTCGAGATCCGGCAGCATGCGCAAGAGATGCGGCCGATCCTTCACCATGTAGTCGGGTAGCGCGGCGATCCCGGCCCCGCTCTCGACCGCCTGCAGAATTCCAAAGAAATTGTTGATGGCCAGCACGCTGCGGTGCGATTCGTCGATCCCGCCGACGCGCATGATCCAGTTCACGTCCGGAAAGGGCGGATGCAGCACATCGCCATAGGTGACCAGCCGGTGGCTCCGCAGGTCCGACAGGCGGCTGGGCCGGCCACGCTCCGCCACGTAATCGCTGGACGCGTAAAGATGGAAATGAAAGGTGACCAGATGGCGCTGAATCAGGTCCGCCTGGCGCGGCGCGGTCATGCGGATCGCGACGTCGGCTTCGCGCATCGACAGGTCCAGCTCGTCGTCATCCACGACGAGCGTGAGCTGGATCTCAGGATACAGCTTCAGGAAGGCGGGCAGACGCGGCGTCAGCCACATCGAGCCGAAGGCCACGGTGGTCGTGATTTTCAGCGGTCCCTTCGGGACTTCTTTGCTTTCATTGAGGATCGCTTCGGTCATCGCCAGCTTGGCGAAGATCTCGCGCGCGGCGCCGTGCAGGACTTCGCCCTGCTCGGTCAGCTTCAGACCGCGGGCGTGGCGATGAAACAGCGGGACGTTGAGCGAGTCCTCAAGCGCGCTGATCTGCCGGCTGACCGCAGATTGGCTGAGGTTCAGCCGCTCCCCCGCATGGGTGAAGCTCTCGGCGTCGGACACCGCCAAAAAGATCCGCAGCTTATCCCAATCCATTTAGGAGCCTCTCTGGAAAATGCCCATAGCCAGCGTCGCGACGCCGGGGCGGGCGGGGTAGGACGGCGGCGGCCCCGC
>JBMLRS010000071.1:0-4559 GCA_049240905.1 Elsteraceae bacterium | reverse complement strand
GGATCCGGTTGCAGGGGCTGAGGTCGCTGCCGGTCTGGGCGATGCCGATGATCGGCCGTCCGGAGCGCAGCTCCTTCTGGGTCAGGCCGTAATTCAGCATCCGCTCGATATAGAGCGCGGTCATGCCGGGATCGGCGGGATTGTCGAACCAGGCTTGGCTGCGCAGCGCGAGCCCGCCCCACTTCCCCGTCTTTTTCGCCCCAGCTTTGGTCGGCGCTTTGGTCATTGATCAATTCCTCCACACGGCGTTTCGCTCGACCCTAGCGCGCCGACGGCCAAACCCGGAAGAGGCTTGAGGAGATTATTTGCCGCGGACCGCCGCAAGCTCCTGGCGCAACGCGGTCACGGTCTCGATCAGCGTCTTGATCTCCTGGTCGCGCAGCAGGTCGAGCTTCTGGTGCAGCAGTTCGATCTCCAACTCCGCCTTCAGATTGACCGTGTAGTCCTGCTTGGCCGACAGGCGATCGATCACGGCCTGGCGGTTCTGGCTCATCATGATGATCGGCGCGGTGTAGGCCGCCTGGAACGACAGCGCGAGGTTCAGCAGGATGAAGGGATAGGGGTCCCAATGCTGGATGAAGCCGAGGACGTTGGCGATGATCCAGAGCGCCAGCAAGCTGGACTGGATGACGATGAAGCGCCAGGAGCCCACGACTTCGGCCACCTTGTCGGCGATCCGCTGACCACGCGACGGCGGCTCCAGCGCGGGCTTGTCGCGATTCAGGCGGTTGGCGCGCAGCTTCTCCAGCAGCGCGATTTCATCGTCCTTCACGACATGTCGTTTCATCGCTTGAACCCCTTGGTCACGACCTCCCCGGTCGGGTGCGGCCGAAGATGAAGCCTAACGCGGCCAGGGCCGATCCGGTTGCGGTCAGCACGGCGGGATATCCCAACGCCTCCGCCAGATGGCCGCAGATCGCCACGCCCGCCGCCTGTCCCAGGAAGAAGGCGCAGGCGAAGGAGGAGACGGCGAAACCGCGCGCCTCCGGCGCCATCTGCGTCGCGTTGGTCTGCAGGGTGTTATGGATCATGTAGAAGCCGAAGCCGGCCAGCATGGTCGGCGGGATCAGGGCCTGCCAAACCGGGCTGAGCGCGAGGGCCACGAAACAGAGCGCGGTCAGGCCGCCGCCGAAGATCGCCAGGCCGCGCTCCCCGAGCCAGGCGACCAGCCGCTTGACCAGAAAGGCGTAGCTGATCGCTCCGATCCCGAAGCTGCCCAGAATCAGCCCGACCTTGGCGTAGTTCAGGTCGAAATCATGCGCGAAATAGGCCCCGACATAGGAGAACCCGCCATAGAACAGGAAGCCTTCGACGAAAACGGTCGCCAGCACCAGCCGGGCGTGCGGACGCCGCAGCAGGCCGGCGTATTGCGCCAGCAACAGACCGGGACGCAGCGACGCCGACCCGCGCGGATCGGTCATGCCAGGGCTGCGCAGCTGCCAGAACAGCGCGATCGCGACCAGGACATAGACCAACCCCAGCAGCAGGAAGATCGCGCGCCAGTCCAGATACTCGCCCAGCACCCCGCCGAACACCTGCCCGAAGGTCAGCCCCAGGATCTGCCCGCTGAGGAAGCGGGCGATCACGGTCTGGCGCTGATCGTAAGGCACGCTGTCGCCGATGTACGCCATGGCCAGCGGAATGATCGCGGCCGCCGTCGCCCCGCTCAACAGCCGCGCGCCGCCCAGCAATCCGAGGCCCGGCGCCAACGCGCAGGCGCTGACTCCGAAAGCGGACAAAAGCATCGTGATCGCCACCAGACGATATTTCCCGAACCGATCGCCGACCGGTCCATAAACCAGTTGGCACACCCCGTAGGCGAGCGAAAAGGCCGTGACGATGATCGAGGCGTCCGACACGCTGGCGGCGAACTCGGCCGCCACCTGCGGCAGCAATGGATCGGCCACCCGCATCGTGGCCGCCGACACGAAGGCGCCGGCGGACAACAGCGCGATCGCCCGCACCAGGGACGGCGATAGATCGGAGGCGGCGGGCATGTGTTATGTCCTGAAGGGAAGACTATCGCGGACCGGACCAAAGCAGGCCCGAGCGACCATCCTTTGGCCATGATCCGGCCGATCGACTGATTAAGTCTGACTTTATGGGGATTCCAACATGCTCAAAGTCTTTTTCGCCGCATGCCTGCTCTGCGCGGGCGCCGCGCTGCCGGCGACGGCGCAGGGTGTGGCGATCGAGGCCCCCTGGGCGCGGGCGTCGGCGGGAACCGCTAAGGCCGCGGCCGTCTATCTGGGGATGACCAATCTGGGCGACAGCGTCGAAAAGCTGGTGAAGGTGGAAAGCCCGGCCGCGACCAGCCTGGAGTTGCGGGCTCGCCAGATCGACGGCGGCGCCTGGCGCGCCAAGTCCCTGAGCTACATCGAAGTCACGCCCGGCGATCCCACCATGCTGGAGCCGGGCGGCGCGCACATCGCGCTGCTGGGCTTGAAGGAGCCGCTGATCGCCGGAGGCAAGTTTCCGCTCACCCTCTCGTTCGAAAGCGGCAAGAACGCGACCGTCCAGGTCGCGGTTCGACCCGCCGCCACGTCCGGACCGCCCGCGCATCTGCCGCGCGCGGCCGCCAAACCCTCGAAGTAACCAACGGAGACGTCCCAAGATGCGCACCCTCGACCATTCCGGCCGCGCGCTCCTGTTCACCGAAGCCCGCACCTTTAACGAATGGCGGCCGCAGCCGATCTCCACCCATACGTTGCGGGCGCTGTACGACCTGATGAAGATGCCGCCGACCTCGGCCAACTGCATGCCGGCGCGCGTTCTGTTTCTGACCACCCCGGCTGCGAAGGAGCGGCTGAAGCCCGCGCTCGCGCCGGGCAATCTGGAGAAGACCATGGCCGCGCCGGTCACCGCGATCATCGCGCATGACCTGGAGTTCTATGAAAAGCTGCCGAAGCTCTTCCCCCACGCCGACGCGCGCAGCTGGTTCGCGGGCAATCAGCCGCTGATCGAGACCACGGCCTTTCGAAACGGCACATTGCAGGGCGCCTATCTGATGATGGCCGCGCGGGCCATGGGGCTGGATTGCGGGCCGATGTCGGGCTTCGACAACGCCAAGGTCGACGCCGAGTTCTTTCCCGAGGGCAAGATCAAGTCGAACTTCCTGTGCAATCTCGGCTATGGCGACCCTGCGAAGCTGTTTCCCCGCAGCCCGCGCATGAGCTTCGAGGAGGCCTGCCAAGTGCTCTGACGGCCCAGCGCCGCGATGGACGGAAGCCGTCAGATGGGGGATCATCTGGGCATATTTCCAGCCCAGGTGATAAACGATGCGCCGTCTGCTGCTCTCGCTGTTCGCGTCCCTCCTATTCATCGGTTCGGCGGGAGCTTTCGAGCTCCAGGGGCTGGGCCAAGCCTCCTACGCTTACGAACAGCAGATCCGCAAGAACGCGCCAGCGCAGCCCAACGCGAGGGCGCGCGACGCGGCCCTGACCAAGGCGCGGTCGGCCGCGACCAAGCCGGCCGAAGCGATCTCCGCCTATGAGCAGGCGATCGCCAATGGAGCCAACGCGACCCAGATCTGGCTGGAGCTGAGCGCCGCCTGGTCGAAGGCGACTCCGCCGAACACGGCGCGCGCGCTGCAGTCGGCCTATTCCGGCTATCAGGCGCGCTACGGCGAGGATCGCGAAGATCGCCAGAACGCCGCCGCCCTTCTGGCGCTGCCCCGGCTCGCGGACATCCTGGAGCGGGACATGAAGCAGCCTGGCCCGGCGCTGATCGCGCTGGAGGAGGCGCTGGACATCGCGCCGAACGATGGCGCGTTGGTCGCCCGGGTCGCAGAGCTGCGGCGCACGACGCCAATCGCCTTCATCCGCGTGGTCACCAACACCGACGCGACCCCGCCGCGCAGCTGCTTCATCTTCCAAGGCCGCATCACCAAGCGGCGCGACGTGAAGCTGGAGGATTTCGTGAGCGTCGAGCCGGTCGCGCCGGTCACCATCGAACGGGCGGGCGAAAGCCTGTGCGTGGTCGGGTTGAATTACGGGACCAGCTACCGAATTACCGTGAAGGCAGGCTTGCCGTCGGACAACCGCGCCGCGCTGGCTGCGGACGCGTCGGCGACCGTGCGCGTCGGCGACCGCAGCCCAAAGGTGAGCTTCCCGGGCTCCGGCTTCATCTTCCCGCGCGCCGCCGGCGACGGGATGCCGATCCGAACCGTCAACATCGACACGCTGCTGGTTAAGCTGCTGCGCGTCTCCGACCGCAGCCTGGTGCAGCAGCTGCGCAGTTCCTCCGACTACAGCGGCGCGCTGACCAACCAGATGAACAATTATCTGGTGAAGCAGATCGCCGACGAGGTCGGCGAGGAGATCTGGTCCGGCTCAATGCCCGTGAGCGGCGCCAAGAACCAGTCGCATGTGACCCTGTTCCCGCTGCTGCAGGCGCTGGGGGCGAAGACCAAGCCGGGCGTCTATATCGTGACCGCGCAATCCAAGGACGGAGACGACTACGATTGGGCGGCGCGCTGGCTGGTGCTGTCCGATCTCGCGTTGACCTCGATGCGCGGCGTCGACGGCCTTTCCGTGTTCGTGCGCTCGTTGGAGAGCGCG
>JBMLRS010000070.1:29451-30172 GCA_049240905.1 Elsteraceae bacterium | reverse complement strand
GTTTCGGCGGCTGGACCGCAGACGCGCGGCTGCGGTTGGATCGCGCGCCCAGAGCCGGACGTTGGATCCGGCCGCGACGCCGGCGATCGCCAGGGCCGTGCCCCAGGCTCCGGCCCCGATCACGCCCAGCTTCGGCCTCGTCATGTCGGCGCGATCTCCGACCGGGCGTCGGGAGGGCGAAGCGATTCCAGCGGCCAGCGCGGGCGCGGGGCGAGATCGGACCCGTCCGGCTCGCCGAGGCGCAGCCGCTCGACCCCGGCCCAGGCGATCATCGCGCCGTTGTCCGTGCAGAGCGGGATGGGCGGGGCGACCAGGGAGAAGCCGCGCGCTTCGGCGCAGGTCTTCAACCGCGCCCGCAGATAGCGGTTCGCCGCGGCGCCGCCCGCGATCACCAGATGGCGGCCGTCCGGTCGGGTCTCTCGAAACCGGTCGAGCGCGCGCGACGTCCGATCGACCAGGCAGTCGCCGACGGCGGCTTGGAAGCCCGCGCAGAGATCGGCGCTGTCCTGCGCGCTGACCGATCCCGGCGGCAGCGCCTGAATGGCGTGACGCATCGCGGTCTTCAGACCGGAGAAGGAGAGGTCGCAACCCGGCCGCCCGCGCATTGGCCGGGGCAGGGCGAAGCGAGTTGGATCGCCGCTGAGCGCGGCGCGCTCCACCGCCGGCCCCCCGGGAAAACCGAGTCCCAGCATCTTCGCGACCTTGTCGAAGGCCTCGCCCA
>JBMLRS010000070.1:0-29441 GCA_049240905.1 Elsteraceae bacterium | reverse complement strand
CAGAAGCTGGCAGTGGCCGCCCGACACCAGCAGCAGCAGGAAGGGAAAGGGCACGTCGTCGGTCAGCCGCGCGGTCAGGGCGTGGCCCTCAAGATGGTTGATCGGCAGAAAGGGGAGGTCGCGCGCCCAGGCCAGCGCCTTGCCGTAGGTCGCGCCGACCAGCACGCCGCCGATGAGGCCGGGCCCGCAGGTGGCCGCGACGGCGTCAATCTGCGCGAGGGTCAGGTTGGCTTCGCTCAAGGCGCGCTGAACGACCTGATCGAGCGCGGCGAGATGGGCGCGCGCGGCGATCTCCGGCACCACGCCGCCGAAGGCCTCGTGATCCTCCATCTGTCCCGCCACGACGGCGCCGAGAATTTCGCGCCGGTCGTTCACCAACGCCGCGGCGGTTTCGTCGCAGCTGGTCTCGATGCCGAGGACGATCACGCCGCCAGCCCCGACTGCTCGCGGCACCAACCTGCGAGCGGCGCCCAGACCTTCTCCGGCGCGGCGCGCGCGGTGACCATGCCGATATGGCCCATCGCCGGACTCAAGGTCACGCAACCGCCAATCGATTGGGTCAGGGCGACGGCGGATTCCGGCGGCACGATGCGATCCTGGCGCGGCACGATCGCCAGAGTGGGACAGCGGATCGTCGAAGGATCGACCGGACGTCCGGCGACGCGCCAACGGCCGTTCGGCGGGCTGTTCTCGGCGTACCAGCCGATCAGGCATTCCCGCGCGACGGAGCGGACAAGATCAGTTCCGTCATTCAGCCAATCCTCCAGCGCGAGGAAGGCGATCAAGCGCGGATCGTCCGCCGGCAGGGTCGCCGCGCGCTTGCCGAAGGCGATGAATTTCCGGGCGGTCGCCCAGGGGTCGATCGCGTTGAACATCATCTGCAACCCATCGACGGGCATTCCATCCGCCGCCTCGATGCCCAGACGCAAGGTCAGCTCCGCGACCGGGGCGAGGTCGGCGATCCGCCGATCCGCATGAAAGTCCCAGGGCGTCGCCAAGAGGACGAGATGGCTGACCAGATCGCTTCGCCGTTGGGCGAGCGCGAGACTCAGCAGCCCGCCCATGCAGTAGCCGACGACGCCCGGGCGGGTTCGGCTGGCCTCCGCCGCGATCTCCAACGCCTGCTCCAGCGGCCCGGCGATGTAGTCGGTCAGGGTGAAGCGCCGCTCGTCATGGCCGGGCGCGCCCCAATCCACCAGGAACGGACGCACGCCGGCGGCCGCGAGATAGCGCGCGAGGCTGTGGTCCGGCAGCAGATCCAGGACATAGGCGCGATTGATCAGCGAGGGGACCAGAAGCACCGCAGGAGAGCGAGACGGCAAGCCCGCGCCGTAATCAAGCAGGCGGAAGGAGCCCTCGCGCCACAGCACCGGCGGTTCGACCGGACGCGGCGGGCGCGGGTGGCGACGATAGGCCAGAACGCCGGCCATGAACTCCCCGAGGCGGGCGCGCCCGGCGCGATCGACCGCCGCGAGAAAGGCCTCAGGGGCGACGCCGTCGAGGGCGCGGCTCAGCTTGGCTCCCGCGTTGGCGAACTCCCGCCTCCAGGGCAGCGATCCGCTGCTCAAGAGCGTTGAAGCGCCGCAGGAGCTCGCCCAACTCGCCGCCATCAAGGCCAGATGCGGAGGCAGCGGGCGCGGCCCCAGCAATGGCCGAGCTGTCCCCTCCGGGTCCGTCTGGGCGCTGCGCGGCGGCCGCGTCATCGCGCGCGCGCTCTCGTCGCCTTGGCCCCGCGGCCCAGGCGGCCGGCGCCCAGAAGCGCGTCAGCGTCTCCGCCAGCGCTGGGTCGGCGGCGAGCGCCGCGAGTTGATCCTGCCACAAGTCGATGAATTGTTCGGCCAATCGGTTGAGGTCGTCGGGCGGTGGGTCGTTTGACGAGGGCATGCGGGTTTATACGACGCCTGCCTCGGCTGGTCGAGAGCTTCGCCGCAGCGCACAAACAGAGCGGTCCGGCGCTTGACGCGGCGCCCCGAGAAAAGCCGGCGACAAAAGAAATGCTGCGGAAATGCTGCGCAGCATTTGACGAACGCCCCGCGAACTTCAATCCTGCATTCATCAGCGCGATCATGATAAGCTGAGGCGAACTGTCGGGGGATGGCGTTATGGCGGACAAGATGGGACTGATGAAATCGGGATCAGGCAAGGCGGGCGCTTCCAATCAACCCGTCACGATCAAGAAATACGCCAATCGTCGCCTGTACAACACCGCCACCTCCAGTTACGTCACGCTGGATAATCTTTGCGTGATGGTGAAGGAGGGGATCGACTTCACTGTGTCCGACGCCAAGACCGGCGAAGACATCACCCGCGCGGTGTTGACCCAGATCATCGTTGAAGAGGAAGGCAAGGGGCAGAATTTGTTGCCGATCAGCTTCCTGCGCCAGCTTATCGCCTTCTATGGCGACAGCATGCAGTGGCTGGTGCCCAGCTATCTTGAGAACACGATGATGAGCTTCTCCCGCAATCAGGAGCAGATGCGCCGCTACATGGCGGACAGCTTCGGCACCATGTTCCCGTTCGGCGGGATCGAGCAGGTGAGCAAGCAGAACATCGCGATCATCGAGCGCGCGATGAAGATGTTCACGCCGTTCGGCGGCGGGCCCGGCGGCGGCATGCAGTTCAATCCGACCGGAGAGCCGATGACCGGCGAGCACCCGGTCCAGGGCTCCCCCGACTACAGCGCCGACCCCAGCCAGGGCATCGGTCAGCTGCGCGACCAAATGGCGGCCTTGCAACGTCAATTGGAAGCGCTCATGAATCAGCGAGTTCCCCCCAAGCCGCCGCGCGGCGACGAATAGCGGAGCAACGCCATGACGCCTCTGGTCACGCCGGCGCTGATAAAGCCCGCCGCGCCGCCGCGCCCGCCTTCCTCGGGCGAAGGGTCCCGGTCGGAGAACGCGCGATTCGTCGTGGTCGCGGAGGGCGAGGCCCAACCAAGCCCGGCGGCTTTGGCGGCTCTGGCGATGATGGGCGGCAAGCCGGCGGTGGCCAGCCGGATGGAGGCGCGCCGGATCGCGCGCAAGCAGCGCGAAGAGAAAGAAAAACTTGAGGAGGAGGCCGAACAGGCCGCCGCCGCGGTCGACGAGGCGCCGCCGGTCGTCCCGCCGATCGAAAAGCCCCGGATCAATGTCGAGGCGGAGTTGGCCGCCGTGCGCAGCGCGCGCCGCCCGCCGCGCGGCGTAGGCCCTTTGACCGCGTTTCTGGCTCAACAATTCGGGCAGAGCGGCTCGCTGGCGTCCTCATTCAGCGCGCCGTTGAAATGGCTGATAGCGGCTTATGTGCGGCACCATATCCCGGAGACGCCGCCGCCGAAGCGCCAGACCCTCACGGTCAGTTGACGGCTCAGAAGCGGAACAGGGCCTTGCTGGAGCCCAGGATCACGTCCCGCTCTTCCGGGTCCGGCGCCAGATGGTCGAGGAAGGCGCGGTTTCCAGCGTAGTTTTCGGTCGATTCGAACTGAGTGTTCGGCCAGTCGCTGCCCCACATCAACCGATCCAGACCCACTTTCTCCTTCAGCCTGGCGTAAAGCGTCCGGGCGAAGGGCATGGCGTCCGGGCCCAGGCGGTAGGGCGCGGAGAGTTTGATCCAAAGCCGACGCGACGCGCCCAAAGACAGAAGCTGTTCATAAATCGCGTCCTCCGCTCCCTTTTCTGGGTCAGGCAGGCCGAAGTGATCGA
Organism: Elsteraceae bacterium; assembly: GCA_049240905.1. Lineage (GTDB taxonomy): Bacteria > Pseudomonadota > Alphaproteobacteria > Elsterales > Elsteraceae > JBMLRS01. The sequence goes on along the minus strand of JBMLRS010000070.1, from coordinate 25,764 downwards.
CCACCAGATTGACGCCCGCGGCGATCAGCGTCGGGGCGAGCAGAGCGTGCTCCGGAGTCTTGCACTGCACTTCGACCTGCCAGTCGAGTCGCGCCAAGGTCTCAAGATGCGCTCGCCAGACCGGGAGATTGAGGTCCGGCAAGGGCATGCCGATCAGATTGAGCCGAACGCCGACGATCCCTGCGTCGCTCAGCCGCAGAAGCTCGTCCAGAGGGGTCGCTGGGTCGACCACCGCGACGCCGCGCAGCCGGTCCCGATTCAGCGCCAGACATTCCAGGAGATATGAATTGTCCGTTCCGAGGAAGCTGGGCTGGATCAGCACGCCGTAGCGCACGCCATGCGCGTCGAGCTCCTCAAGATACCGCCGACCGGTCGCTTCGTAGGACGGAACATAGCGAACGACGCTGGCGAGCTTGAGACCATGCTTGAAAGCGTGCGCGTGCGTGTCGATCGTTGGGAAGGCCATCGTCGCATAAACCGTTCGGGGTCTGAGGGCTGGAGAAAGAAGGGGAAGACCCAGAAGACCGATGGGCGCGCCTCGGCGGGAGCGCCGTTGGGACAGGCGGGAGTCTGGCGCGGAGAGAGGACCTCTAGCATAAAGCCTGTTGCGTCGCTGAACCCAAAATAGATACAACGACGCGACGTGAAATATGAAGAGACAATCGTCCGCACGGGTATAAGAAATATAACTATTTTGCCGTTCAGATAGCGTTAGGTTCAGCGGCGTCCGCGCCGATCGGGAGGGCGAATGCGGGTTTGGCTTGTGTCGCGGCGCGTCGCGCACTAACGCTTCTCAAAGCCAGTAGCCAGTCAATGGACGGAGTTTCTACGTCATGGAATACGCAATCGCGCCCGCGCCGCAGGCGACCCTTCCCGTCGTCGGTGGCAATCCCTTCCCGGTGCGCCGTATCTATTGCGTCGGTCGGAATTACGCCGCTCACGCCCGCGAGATGGGTTTCGATCCCAACCGCGAACCGCCTTTCTTCTTCATGAAGCCGGCCGACACCATCGTGCAGAACGGCGGCGTGATGCCCTATCCGCCGGTGACGAAGAACCTGCATCATGAGATCGAGCTGGTGGTGGCCTTGAAGTCCGGCGGCAGGGACATCCCGGCCGCGAAGGCGCTGGACCATGTGTTTGGTTACGCAGTCGGCCTCGACATGACGCGCCGCGACGTCCAGATCGCTTCGCGCGAGAAAGGTCAGCCCTGGGACATGGGCAAGGGCTTCGATCATTCGGCGCCCTGCTCCGCGATTCACCCGGTCTCCAAGATTGGCCATGTCGGCGCGGGCGCCATCTGGCTGAAGGTCAACGGCGTGATGCGTCAGAACGCCGACCTGAAGGACATGATCTGGAACATCCCGGACACCATCTCCTACCTGTCCGGTCTGGTGGAGCTGTTCCCGGGAGACTTGATCTTCACGGGCACGCCGGAAGGCGTGGGGGCCGTGGTCGCCGGCGACAAGCTGGAGGGCGCCGTGGATGGCGTCGACACGCTGACCGTGACGATCGGGTAGCGGCGTTGGCGCTCACCGTCACGACCTGGAACGTCAATTCGGTTCGGCTGCGCGTCGAGGGGGTTCGCCGCCTCGTCGACGCGCTGTCGCCCGACGTGCTGTGCCTGCAGGAGATCAAGGCGGAGGACGCCGTCTTCCCGGCCGACGCCCTGCGCGAGTTGGGCTTCACGCATCAATGCGTGCATGGGATGAAAAGCTATAACGGCGTCGCCATCCTCTCGCGCAAGCCGATCGTCGAGCAGATGACGATGGATTGGTGCGGCCGGAAGGATCGTCGACATGCGATCGCGACGATCGACGGCGTGGAGATCCACAATTTCTACATCCCCGCCGGCGGCGATGTCCCGGATGTGGCGGTGAATGAAAAATTCGCTCATAAGCTGCAATTCATGACCGAGATCGCCGACTGGTTCGGGACGGAGCGCGCCCAGGCCAAGCCGATGATCCTGGTCGGCGACCTGAACGTCGCGCCGCTGGAGACCGATGTCTGGTCGCATAAGGAGTTGCTCTCGGTGGTCAGCCATACGCCGATCGAGGTCGAGCATCTGGCGCGCGTTCAGGCGAGCGCCGGCTGGGTCGACGCGGTCCGACGTTTCATTCCCCCGACACAGAAGCTTTACAGCTGGTGGAGCTATCGGGCGAAGGACTGGGACTTGAGCGACCGCGGCCGCCGGCTGGATCATGTCTGGGTCACGCCGCCGCTGGTCCAAGCGCTGACCGGCGCCAAGATTCTGCGCGAGGCGCGGGCCTGGGAGCAGCCGTCGGATCATGTCCCCGTAACGGTCACGCTTGGCGGATAAGAGTCGCTCATGAGCCTGCACCGATACCCACCGCGCACGCTGATGGGCGACTACGCCCGATCAGGGGTGGGGTTGGCGCTGACCTTTCCGCCCCTGATGATGTTCAACCCGACAACGTTGATCACCATCGCCCTCGCCCTGACCGGCACGCTCTGCGCCTTCTTCCTGTTGCGCACGATTGAACGGCACAGGACGATCGTGTCGGTCGACGAGGACATGATCTCGGTCTCGGGGCTCTTCTCCGCCTCGATGCGCTGGGAGGAGGTCGAGAAGCTGGAGCTCTCCTACTACTCGGTCAAGCGCGACCGCAGCGGCGGCTGGATGCAGCTCACGCTGCGCAAGCCCGGGGTCACCGTCAAGATCGACAGTCGATTGGACGGGTTCCTGGACATCGTCCGACGGGCGGCGCGGGCTGGCCGCGAGCATGAGGTGCGCGTGAACCCCGTCACCCGCGCCAATCTCGCCGCGCTGCGCATCACCGGCGACTGACGCCATGTCGGCCGGCCTCAGCCCGGACGAGGACCCAATCCGACGCAAGCGCGAGGACATGGCGCGCATGCGCTGGCTCGCCACCGGCCTGCTCGCTTTCGCCGCCGCCGTCTGGATCTGGACGCGGACAGTGCCTGAACCATCCTTCTGGGTGCTGCTTGCGCGCGCGGCTTCCGAGGCGGCGGTGATCGGCGGCTTGGCCGATTGGTTCGCGGTCACCGCCTTGTTCCGACATCCCCTTGGCTTGCCGATCCCGCACACCGCGATCGTCCCGCGCAACAAGGATCGCATCGGCCAAGGGCTGGCGCGGTTTCTGCGCGACAATTTCCTGGATCCGGCGATCCTGGCCGAACGGCTTCGCGGACGGCGTCTGACGCTTGGTCTGGCGGCCTGGCTGGGGCAGCGTCCGAACCGCGCCGCCTTGGCCGCTCGGCTGACCGCCGCTACCCCCGCCTTGTTGGGCGCCTTGGACGATTCCAGGCTGAGACGCCTTCTGACCGACGCGGTGCGCGAAGGCTTGGCGCGAGCCGACCTCAGGCCGATGACCCAGAGCCTGATTCAGGGCGTCGTCGACAGCCGGCCCTTCGGCCAAACGATCGACAGCCTGATCCCGGTGCTCTCCGGCTGGCTCACCGCGCACCGCGCCAGCATCGCGGCCATCGTCGGCCGCCAGACCGGCCGCTGGATCCCGGAGGCTGTGGACGCGCGCATCGCCGGACTCATCGTCGAGGGTCTGGCCGGATGGCTGCAGGAGCTCGCCGACCCGCGCAATACCGACCGCAAGCGCCTGGAGGATTGGATCGCCGCGGAGATCGCGGGCTTCGCCGAGGGCGACCGGCTCAGCGATCTCGCCGCCCGCGCCCGTCGGGCGATCTCCCTCAGCGCGGCGTGGGAGGAGTTGGCGGGCGCCGCTTGGGCCGATCTGCGCGCCCGTATCGAGGCGGACGCGCAGAAGCCCGACCCGCGGCTCGCGGCGGAGATTGATCGCGCCTTGGAGAGCATGGCGACGGCCCTGGCGGCCGATCCTGAGCTGCAGGCGCGGCTGGACGGCGTCATCGAGCGCTTTTTGCTGGACGCGATCGCGCCGGCGCGCGCGGCCATCGCCGGTTTCGTTGAGAAAACCGTCCGGTCATGGGATGGCGAGACCCTCGCCAATCGAATCGAGTTGGAGGCGGGCCGCGATCTGCAGTTCATCCGCATCAACGGTTCGATCGTCGGCGCCTTGGTTGGGGCGGCGCTGCACCTGATCTCGCCTTGGTTTTAGGCGGAAACGGGCGTCTGCGGCGTGATTTGTTTGCGCTGGTCGTCTTTTTTCCTCAAAGAGACGCCGCCGATAAGCTCTAAGCTCCAATAAGCAGCACGGCAGGGAGAGACGCATGGCTCGGGACGCCGAACAAAGACGCGACGCAATCTTGACCGCGGTGGCCGGCGCTTTGCCGCCCACGGAAGGGGCCTTCGCCCGCCGCTTCTACCGCGCCGTCGCGCCCATTGATCTTGAGGCGCTCGGGGTTGAGGAGTTGGCTCGAGGAGCCGCCAGCATCTACGCTTTCGCGCAATCTCGATCGCCGGGCCGTCCGAAGCTGCGGCTGTTCCGCCCGGCGGCTGGCGAGGGTTGGGCGGCGCGGCGCAGCGTCCTTGAAGTCGTCAACGACGACATGCCCTTTCTGGTGGACAGCATCGGCATCGTCCTGCAGCGCCACGGCGTCTCGATCGATCTGAACGTTCACCCCGTCGTCAAGGTCGCGCGAGACGTCGAAGGCCGTTGGCTCGCGCTCGAAGGGGACGGCGCCAAGTCGGAATCGATCATGCAGATCCGCCTGTCCGGCGCGCGTGATCCCGCGACATGGAGCAAGATCGAGGCGGAATTAGCCTCTGCGTTGGAGGATGTCCGCGCCGCGGTGGAGGATTGGCGCAAGATCCTTGATCGGCTGACCGACGCCTCGATCACGGCGGCTTCGGGCACGGCTTCTGAAAAGATGGAGATCGGCGTTTTCCTGGAATGGTTGCGCGATCACTTCGTCTTCCTCGGCGCGCGCGATTATCGGTTCGAGGGCGAGGGCGCCGACCGTCGGATGGCGGTGGTCGAGCGATCCGGGCTTGGCGTGCTGCGCGATCCGGCGGTTCCGGTTTTCTCCGGCGCCCGCGCGCTCGGGACGCTGCCGCCGGCGGTGCGCAAGTTCCTGGAGGAGCCAAGCCCGATCATGATCGCCAAGTCCGACGCGCTGGCGACCGTGCATCGCAGCGCCGCGATGGATGTGATCGGCGTGCGGGCGGTGGCGGCCGACGGCCGGGTGATCATGGAGCATCGCTTCGTCGGTCTGTTCACCGCGACCGCCTATTCGGAACCCGCTTCGACCATCCCGCTGCTGCGTCGCCGTCTGGCGGGCCTACGATCGCGCGCGGGCCTCGATCCCGCCGGCCATGACGGCAAGGCGCTGCAGGCGATCCTGGAGAGCTATCCGCGCGACGAGCTGTTCCAGACCGGCGACGACGAACTGTTTGAAATCGTCAGCGGGATCCTGGAACTGCAGGATCGCCAGCGCGTCGCGGTCTTCGCCCGACGCGACGGCCTGCAACGCTTCGTCTCCTGCCTGGTCTATCTGCCGCGCGAGCGGTACGACGCGCGGATGCGGCGGATCTGCCATCGCCTGCTCGCCGAGGCCTACGCCGGGACGGTGGAGAATTCCTTCGTGCAGGTCGGCGACGCGCCGCTCGCGCGGCTGCATGTGATCGTGCGGACGACGGTCGGGGAGATTCCCGACGTCGATCTGGGGCCGATCAGCGCGGCGATCGCCGCAGCCAGCACCGGCTGGACCGAACATTTCCTGGATCACGCCGAAAGCTCGGGCGGCGACGCCGGGCTGGAGCGCGCCCAACCCTTCGCCGACAGCTTCCCGGCCGGCTATCGCGACGCCTTCGATCCGAAGGAAGCCTTCAGCCATCTGGACTTGCTGGAACAGGCGACGGCCAATCCCGCGGCGCCGGCGCTGCGCCTGCAGGCCGGCGCGATCGAGGGGCGGCTGCGTCTGGCGCTGGTCAATCCGGCGACCCCGGTCCCGTTGTCGGACGCGCTGCCGCTTCTGGAGAATCTGGGCGTGCGGGTGATGACGGAGACGCCGCACCGCATCCGACTGCGCGACGGCGCCTCCCTGTACCTGCAGGATTTCGAGTTGGAGACCGTCGGCCCCGTGGTCGACGCGTCGACGCGGGCGCCGTTGGTCGAGGCGGGTTTCCAGGCGGTCTGGCGCGGCCATGCGGAGAACGATCCGCTCAACCGCTTGATCCTGGCCAACGGCTTGGATTGGCGCCGGATCGCCCTGTTCCGGGCTTACGCCAAATATCTGAAGCAGGTTGGCCTGCCCTACTCGCTCAGCTATTTCGCGGAGACGCTGGCGCGTCAGCAGCCGATCGCGGCGCAGCTGCTCGCTCTGTTCGATCTGCTGCATGACCCAGCCAACTCCGACCAGCTCGACGTGCGAACGCAAGCCGGCGGCGTCTCCGTGGCGATCGAGCACGCGCTGGACGCGGTCACCGCCGCCGATGAGGACCGCATCCTGCGCCGGATGCTGAATCTCATCCTGTGCACGCTGCGCACCAATTTCTTCGATGGCGGTTCGGTCATCTCGCTGAAGCTGGACAGCCAGCACATCATCGATCTGCCAAAGCCCCGGCCGATGGTCGAGATCTGGGTCTATTCGCCGGAGGTGGAGGGCGTGCATCTGCGTGGCGGGCCGGCCGCGCGCGGCGGCATCCGCTGGTCCGATCGGCGGGAGGATTTTCGCACCGAGGTCCTGGGCTTGGTGAAGGCCCAGACCGTGAAGAACGCGGTGATCGTTCCCGTGGGATCCAAGGGCGGATTCGTGCCCAAGGGGGAGACGCCGAGCGACCCCGCCGCGCGGCAGGCGCAGGGAATCGCCGCCTACAAGACCTTCATCGGCTCGCTGTTGCGCATCACCGACACGCGTGACGGAGCCAAAGTGTCGCCTGCGCCGGGCATCGTCCGGCGCGACGGCGACGATCCCTATCTGGTCGTCGCCGCGGACAAGGGCACGGCGACTTTCAGCGACATCGCCAATGGCCTGTCCGCCGACGCGGGCTTCTGGCTCAGCGACGCCTTCGCCTCCGGCGGCAGCCAGGGCTACGATCATAAAGCTCTCGGCATCACCGCCCGGGGCGCCTGGGTCAGCGTCGAGCGTCACTTCCGTGAAATCGGGGTTGACCCGAAACGGGACGCGATCGTGACCATCGGCGTGGGCGACATGAGCGGCGACGTGTTCGGCAACGGCATGTTGCACGGCCCGAATCTTCTGCTGGTCGCCGCCTTCGATCACCGGCACATCTTCCTGGATCCCAACCCTGACGGCGCGAAATCCTTGGCGGAGCGTCAACGTTTGTTCGCCTTGCCGCGCTCCTCCTGGGATGATTACGACCGATCGATCCTTTCGCCTGGCGGGCAGATCGCGCCGCGCAGCGCCAAACTGATCGTCCTGTCGCCGGAGATCCGCCAGAGGCTGGGCCTGACGCAGGAGAAGATCGCGCCGACCGAACTGATCCGCCTGCTGCTGGCGGCGGAGGTCGATCTGCTCTGGTTCGGCGGCATCGGCACTTACGTGAAGGCTACCGACGAAAGCCACGCCGACGCAGGAGACCGCGCGAACGACGCGCTTCGACTGGACGGGCGTGATCTGCGCGCGAAAGTGATCGGGGAGGGGGCCAATCTGGGCATGACCCAACGCGGCCGCTTGGAGTTCGCGGCCTCCGGCGGCCGGTTGAACACGGACGCGATCGACAATTCCGCGGGCGTCGACATGTCCGACCATGAGGTCAACATCAAGATCCTGCTGGGCGATCCTGTCGGCTCCGGCGCGCTCAGCATGCCTGATCGCAACGTCCTGTTGGCCAGCATGGCGAACGATGTGTCCGATCATGTGCTTGAGGACAACCGGCGTCAGACCCGCGCGATCTCCGTCGCCGAGCGACTGGGTCCGGACCTGATTCCGGACGCGCAGGCGCTGCTGCGTCGCCTGGAGTTGGAGGCGGGGCTGGATCGTGGATTGGAGTTTCTGCCGACGGACGCGGCCCTGACCGCCCGCCAAGCCGCCCGTCAGGGATTGTGGCGGCCGGAGCTTGCGGTGCTGCTGGCCTACGCGAAGATCTGGCTGAAGCGGGCGCTGGCCAATGCGCCGTTGCTCGACGCGCATGATTTGGAAAGCGACCTCAAGGCCTATTTCCCGCCGCAGATCCAGGCCCGCTATGGTCAGGAGATCCTCCGGCACGGCCTGCGCCGGCCGATCGTGGGAACGCTGCTGACCAATCAGATCGTCGATCGCGGCGGGATGACTTTGGTCGATCGGCTCATGCGCGAAACCGGCGCGTCGGTGGAGCGGGTCGCGGGGGCTTTCCTGGTGGCGCGGGACCTGTTCGCCCTGCGCGATCTCTGGCGCGATCTCGACGCGGAGGACGCGGCGCTGGGCGGCGAGAGCCTCGCGCTGCATCAGGCTGCGGCCGAGGCGCTCGCCACTGGGATGCGATGGCTGTTGTCGCGGTTCGACGCCGTCGATCTGGGTCCGGTGAAAAGCGATTTGGAGGATCAGGTGCATGTCCTGGTCGCGCTCATGCCGTCGCTCGCCCATGACGGCGAGGAAGGCGCGCCGCTGCGCGCGCGGCTTCGCCTGCTCGGCAAGACCGCGGAATGCCTGGACGTGCTGGCGCTCGCTCAGGAGGTCGGCGTGTCGATCCAGGCGGCCGCGGAGCTGTGGTTCCTGGTCAGCCAACGTTTCGCCCTGGACCGGCTCGTGGCTCTGGCGCAGGGCTTGCCGCAGGCCGATCCGTCCACGGTGGCGGCGGTCGCCGGCCTGATCGCCGATCTGCGCGATCATCAGCGGGCGATCACCGCAGCGGCGCTGAGAGCCGGTGGGGTGGAGCCGTGGATTGACGCTCGCAAGGCCAGGACCGACGCGGTGGACGCCACCATCGCCGACGTGGTCAGCGGGCCGACGCCCTATTTCGCCCGTCTCGCTCTGGCCGAACGCGGCCTGCGTCTGCTCGTCGCCTGAACCCGGAGGAAAAGGAACCGCCATGACGGCCCTCGTCACCATCAGCCATCTCTCGCCGGACGCGTTCGACGCCGGGCTGCGCGCCTTCTTCGAGTACCGGCCCCTCGGGATCGACCAAGCCACCGCCGGCAAGATGGGAGCTCATGTCATCCGCGCCGTTCCCGGCGAGCATCCGACGCCGAACTGGCATGTCCATGACCTCGACTTTCAGATGGTCTATGTGCTGAAGGGCTGGGTCCGGTTCGAATATGAGGGGACCGGGGAAGTCACGCTCCAGGCGGGCTCCTGCGTGCATCAGCCGCCGGGGATCAAGCATCGCGAGATCGCCCATTCCGACGATGTCGAGATGCTGGAGATCACCAGCCCGGCTGAGTTCAAGACGCGGCTGGTCGAGGCGCCTTAACCGCTGCGCCGGCTCACCATCCAACTGCCGATCAGGATCAGGCCGGCGCCGGCCAGCACGACCGGATCGGGCTTCTCGCCGAACAGCAGGTAGCCGAACAGGATGGCCCAGACCATGCCTGTGTACTCCAACGGCGCCACCACGGAGGCGGGGGCCCGGCTAAAGGCGGCCCCGAGGCCGAGGCCGCCGAGCGCGGCTAAAATCCCGGTGATCAAGATCAAGCCCCAATCCTGCAAGACCATCGGCGTCCAGATCCAGGGCAGGGTGACGCCGGATCCGACGACGGCGACGATCGAGGCGTAGAACAGGCTCGGCATGCCCGCGTCGTCCGGCCCCATGCGCCGGATGCACAGCAGGGACGAGGCGTAGAACAAGACGCTGAGGGCGATGAACAGGATTCCGAGCGGCGAGCCATGCTCGCCGCCGCCAGTCGCCGTCTCGATCGTGATCGCCAGGGCGCCGGCGAAGCCCAGCGCCAAAGCGACGACGGCCTTTCCAGGCATCGGCTCCTTGAGAATCAGGCGCGACAGCACCACCACCAGGATTGGCGCCGTGAAGTGGATCGCGAAGGCGTCGACGAGCGGCAGCAGGCGCAATCCCAGAAACCAGAACACGGTCGCGAACAGGATCGTGCCGGCGCGCGCCAGGACGAAACCAGGTCGGCGCATCTTCAGGGGCGCCCAACCGCCGGCGCGGGCGACCGTGGCCAACACCGGCAGCAGCTGAAACACCGATTTCAGGAACACCAACTGCATGATCGGATAGGCGCCGGCCAGGAACTTCATCAAGGCGTCGACGATGCAGAAGGCGAGGATCGCGCCCAGCATGGACCAGATCGCGCGCGACATCGCTAATCGGCCAGCGTCAGGGCGTAGTGGTACTCGACGGAGTTGCTGAGGTCATGCAGCTCCCGGCTGCCGGGAGAACGCTGGAAACCCAGCTTCTCGTAAAAGGCGTGGGCGCGGTGGAAGCGCGTGTCGGTCCACAGCTCCACGACCTTGATCCCGCGCGCCTTGGCGAAGGCCAAGCCCTGGGCGTAGAGCGCCTGCGCCACGCCCCGGCCATGGGCCGCGCGGTCCACATACATCCAGTGAATCTCAATCGCTGATCCGTTCTTGATGGGATCGACGGCGATGCTGCCGATCAGGCCGGCGTCGCTCTCGCTCACCCAAAGCTGCCCGCCCCGCGACAGCCAGTGGCTCGCGGGGCGGCGCAACTCCGGCAACTCGCCGTCAACATCCATGACGCAGCCCGGATAGGGGCGCCAGGCGTCTTCCATCAAGGCGATCAGGCGATCCGAATCCGCGTCGGTCGCGGGTCGGATCGTCGGATCGGTCTTTTGGCTCATCCGCGCTCGACGCAGAGAGCGATGCCCATTCCGCCGCCGATGCAGAGGGTCGCCAGACCCTTCTTGGCGTCGCGCTTGGCCATCTCATGCAGCAGGGTGACCAGCACGCGGGCGCCGGACGCGCCGATCGGATGGCCGAGAGCGATGGCGCCGCCGTTCACGTTCACCTTCGAGGCGTCCCACGCCAGATCCTTGTTGACCGCGCAGGCCTGCGCCGCGAACGCCTCGTTCGCCTCGATCAGGTCGAGGTCGGACGCGCTCCAGCCGGCCTTGGCCAGCGCCATGCGGCTGGCTGGGATCGGCCCGGAGCCCATGATCGCGGGGTCGACGCCGGCGGTCGCCCAGGAGACGATGCGCGCCAGCGGCGTCAGGCCGCGCTTGGCGGCCTCGGCGGCGCTCATCAGGGTCACGGCGGCGGCGCCGTCGTTGATGCCCGACGCGTTGCCGGCGGTGACCGTGCCGGCCTTGTCGAAGGCCGGGCGCAGCTTGGTCAGGGTTTCGATCGTGGTGCCATGCTTCGGATATTCGTCGTCGGAGACGACGACGTCGCCCTTGCGCGTGGAGATCGTGATCGGGGTGATCTCATCCTTGAAGCGGCCCGCCTTCTGCGCGGCTTCCGCCTTTTGTTGGGAGTGGGCGGCGAAGGCGTCCTGGTCGTCGCGGGTGATCTGCCATTGCTTGGCGACGTTCTCTGCGGTCACGCCCATGTGATAGCCGTGGAAGGCGTCGATCAGGCCATCCTTCAGCATGCTGTCGACCAGCTCCATCGCGCCCATTTTCGTGCCGTTGCGCAGATGCGCGACATGGGGGGCGAGGCTCATGCTCTCCTGACCGCCGGCGACGACGATGGCGCTGTCGCCGTTGCGAATCGCCTGGAAGCCGAGGGCGACGGCGCGCAGGCCGGAGCCGCAAAGCTGATTGATGCCATAGGCGGTGCGCTCGACCGGGACGCCCGCGGCCATCGCCGCCTGACGGGCGGGATTCTGGCCTGCGCCGCCGGACAGGATCTGGCCGAGGATCACTTCCGAGACGTCGCCGGCTTCAAGCTTGGCGCGCTCCAAGACGGCCTTGATCACGGAGGCCCCCAGGGTGTGGGCCGGAACGCTGGACAGCGCCCCATTGAACGAGCCGATCGGCGTGCGGGCGGCGCTGGTGATGACGACGTCAGTCATGGATGGGTTCCTCGATCGCGTTGAATGTGTTCTTTTGCCCAGTCTATCAGCCTTGCGCCAAAGCGCCACCCAAACGGGAGAATGAGACCCATGCGAAAAGTCCTACTTGGCCTGTCCTTCTTTGCAGCCGCGGCGATCGCCGCGAGCCCGGTTAGCGCGGGCGCGCTGCTTGACGCCGTGCGGGCGCGCGGGACGCTGAAATGCGGCGTGCCGCAGGCTTCGGCCGGTTTCGCCGCCCCCGACAGCGCCGGCGTGATGCGGGGCATGGACGCCGACGTCTGCCGCGCGATCGCGGCCGCGGTGTTCGGCGACCCGACCAAGGTGGAGTTCCTGCCGACCACCGCGCAGCAGCGCTTCCCGGCGGTGCAGACCGGCGAGGTCGACGTGCTGTCGCGTCAGACCACCTTCACGTTTTCGCGCGACACGCAGCTGGGCCTGAACTTCGCCCCGCCCATCCTCTATGACGGCCAGGGCTTCATGGTGAAGAAGTCCCTCAACGTCACCTCCGCCAAGCAGTTGGACGGCGCCAGCGTCTGCCTGCAGCTTGGCTCCACGACGGAGTTGAACGTGTCGGACTATTTCCGCGCGAACAACATGAAGTTCACCCCGATCGCGTTCGAGAACATCGACGAGATCCGCGGCGCCTTCTTCAACGGCCGTTGCGACGTCTACTCCACCGACCGCTCCAACCTTGCGGTGGCGCGGGCGATGTCGCCCGGCTCCAACGACTTCCTGGTGCTGCCGGAGACCATCTCCAAGGAGCCTCTGGCCCCAGCCGTGCGCCATGGCGACGATCAGTGGTTCGACATCGTGAAATGGACGGTCTACGCGCTGATCACCGCCGAGGAGATGGGGTTGACCAAGGCGAACGTGGAGAAGGTCGCGGCCGAGACCAAGGATCCGGAGATCAAGCGTTTTCTGGGCGGCGAGGCCGGTTTCTCCAAAGGCGCGCAGTTGGATGACAAATGGGCGCTGAACGTGATCAAGGCGGTCGGCAATTACGGCGAGCTGTATGAGGCCCATCTCGGCCCCAACACGCCGCTGGCGCTGACCCGCGGCCTGAACAATCTTTGGAACAAGGGCGGCTTGATGTATTCGCCGCCGGTCCGTTAAGTGCATTGGGCCGTCGTCGCGCAGGGCGACGGCCCTTCCTCCCGTGAGGTGACGCGTGGCCCTTGATCCCGTTCGCATAGCCCTGGTGCAGAACCGGCTGGACCACATCTCCCTGACCATGGGGTGGGTGATGACCCGGACCGCGCGCAGCCCGATCTTCGCCCAAGCCCATGATTTCTCCTGTTTCCTCGCCGACGCCGACGGAAATCTGGTCAGCCAGGCCGACGGCATCCCGATCCACACCGGCGGCGGCGGCTTCGCGGTGCGCGCCATCCTCAGGGATTTCGGCGGACGGATCGCGCAAGACGACGTCTTCCTGCTGAACGATCCCTACGCCGCGGGCGGCAACCATCTGCCGGACTGGGTGATCGCCAGACCGGTGTTCGCCCATGGCCGCCTCTTGGCCTTCGCCTGCAACCGCGCGCATCAATCCGACATCGGCGGCGGCGCGGCCGGCACCTACAATCCCGAAGCGACCGAGATCTGGCATGAGGGGCTGCGCTTGCCGCCGATGCGGCTGGTCGAGCGGGGCGTCGTGCGGGACGATCTCTGGGCGCTGCTGAAGCTGAACTGCCGGACGCCCGACCTGCTGGACGGGGATCTGCGCGCGATGCTCGGCTCCACCCGGATCGGCGAGGAGCGGGTCGCCGCGCTGGCGCAGGAGTTGGGGCCCGACGACACGCCCGCCGCCTTCGCAGCCATTCTGGACCTCGCCGACCGTCGCTTCCGCGCCGCGCTGGCGGAGTTGCCGGACGGCGAATGGCGCGGCGAGGACCGATCTGACAATGATTGCTTCGAAAGCAAGGACGTCACCGTTCGGGTTCGCCTCGAAAAGCGGGGGGACCAACTGACGGTCGACTTCACGGGAAGCGACCCGCAGATTCGAGGCTTCAAGAACTCCAGCCTCGCGAACACCGCCTCAGCGGTCTACACGGCTTTGTCCGCCTTCTTCGATCCGTCTATCCCGCGCAATTCCGGCGCCTTTCGCTGCGTCGAGCTGATCGCGCCGGAAGGCACGGTCGTCAATGCGCGCGCGCCGGCGCCGATGACCATGTGCACGGTGTTCGTGGCGCATGAGATCATCCACGCGATCTGGCGGGCCCTTTCTCTGGCGGATCCGTCGCGCGCCTGCGCGGGGTGGGCGAAGAACCTGTTCGGCCTGACGGCGGGCAAGCGCGACGGCCAGACGACCTACGTGCTGTATCACGCGAACGCGGCCGCGGGCGGCGGCGCGGCGGCGGACGGGCGCGGCGGCGGGCGCGACGGGTTCGATCAGGTCGCCCATCTCTGCACGTTGGGAGGCTACACTTTGCCGAATGTCGAGGCGCAGGAGCAGCTCTATCCCGTGCGCTATATCCGGCAGGAGTTCCGTATGGATGGCGGCGGGCCGGGAACCTATCGCGGCGGCACTGGCGTGGAATATGAGATCGAGGTCGCCACCGGCGGCGACTGGTCTTTTCGCGGCGAGGGCGTAGGCTATCGCACGGGCTACGGCTTGCATGGCGGCGGATGGGGCCAGGCCGGCGAGATAAGCGTGCTGCCGGTCGATGGGATGGCTGAGGCGGCGCCGAAATTCGGGCTGCGCCGATACGGGCCGGCCCGCATGGTCGCGCGCTCCCCTGGCGGGGGCGGTTTGGGCGATCCGCGACGCCGACCGATCGATCGGGTTCTGGCCGACCTGCGCGACGGATTGATCAGCGCGGTGGCGGCGCGGTTTGACTATGGGGTGGTGGTGACCGAGGGACGTTTGGATCTGACCAGCACGCGAGACATGCGGGCGTGAGCGCGGTCAAGTTTCTGTCGATGGGCGACGGCGGCATGACCGTGGAGTTCGGCCGCGAGGTCGATCCCGACGTGCATTCCCGCGTTCTGGCGCTGGACGCGGCTTTGGCCGCCGAACCGATCACCGGCGTGATCGAAGCCTCGCCGACCTATCGCTCGCTGTTCCTGCAGTATGATCCCGTCGCGATCGAGTGGGATGATCTGCAATCTCGATTGACCGCCCTGATCGCCAAGGCTGGGAGCAAGGCGCCGGAAGGCCGCCGCTGGGTGGTGCCCGCCGGTTTCTCGCCGGAGTTCGGCGAGGATCTGCCCATGGTGGCGGAGACCAAGGGCATGACCCAGGAGCAGCTGGTCGCAGCGTTTTGCGCAGCGGAGTACCGCGTCTATATGATCGGCTTCGTTCCGGGCTTCACCTATCTGGGCGGTCTGCCGGAGCCTTTGCATCTGTCGCGCCGGCTCAGCCCCCGGCTGTTGGTCCCGGCGGGCAGCGTCGCCATCGGCGGGGTCCAGGCCGGCATGAATCCCATCGATCAGCCCAGCGGTTGGCATCTCCTCGGCAAGACTCCGACCCGTCTGTTCGATCTGGCGCGGGAGCAGCCCTGCATCTTCGCCGCCGGGGATATGCTGACCTTCGAACCGATCGACGCTGACATGTTCGCGGGTCTGGCCGATAGGGCCAAAAGCGGCGATCCAATCGCGAGGCTGGTTTCGTGAGCGCCTTTCTGCAGGTCGTGGAGCCTGGCCCCCTGGTGACCGTGCAGGATCGCGGCCGACCTGGATGGCAGCGCATCGGCGTGACGCCGGCCGGCGCGATCGATCCGATCTCCTTCGCCGCGGCGAACGCGCTGGTCGGCAACCCGCTGGACGCGGCCGCGCTGGAGTTCACGCTGATCGGCGGAGTCTACGCCGTCGAGGGCGGGCCATTGCGATTGGCCGTCGTCGGGCCGGCCTTCCCGGTCGCGATCGATGGCGCGCCTATCCCGGCCTTGACCAGCTTCCTGCTGCACCCCGGACAGAAGCTGCGCATCGGCTCCGCCAGCGCGGGGGCCGTCGGCGGCGCGCGCGGCTATCTCGCCGCGCTCGGCGGAATCGCCACGCCCCCGGTGCTCGGCAGCCGCTCGACCCATGTGCGGTCCGGTTTCGGCGGGCTGGACGGGCGCGCCTTGCGGGCGGGCGACCGTCTGCCGATCGCGCCAGCCGCGATCGAAGGGGCCGAAATGAAGCTGGATCCAGCCTTGTTGCCTACCGCGCCCGCGCGCACGCGGGTCATTCTCGGGCCTCAGGACGACTATTTCACCGCGCAGGGGATCGACAGCTTCCTGACCGCGGACTTCACCGTCTCTACAGACGCTGATCGCATGGGCTATCGTCTGACCGGCCCGGTCGTCGAGCATCGCGACGGGTTCAATATCGTCTCCGACGGCGTTGGCATCGGCGCGATCCAGGTGCCGGGCAACGGCCAACCGATCGTGCTGCTGGCCGATCGGCAATCCACCGGTGGCTATCCGAAAATAGCCGGCGTGATCAGCGTCGATCTGGCCTTCTTGGCGCAGAAACGGCCGGGAGACGTCGTCCGGTTCGAAGCGATCGGCATGCAGGCCGCGCAAGCGCTCGCGCGGGAGCGGGCCGCCTTCCTGAAGTCTTTGCCGACCCTCGTGAAGCCGGCCGTGGTGTTGTCGCCGAGCGCTGAAGATCTGCTGTCGGTTAACCTGATCAGCGGCATGGTGGCGGGCTGACCGGGCTCAAGGGTCAGATCAGGCGGGCGTAGACGTCGCCTGAGTTTGCGGCGTGCGGCAAGCTGGCGAGATGCTCGGCCAGCCGTCCTCCTTCCACCCACTCGCCGAAATGGAGCTGATGGCTCTCTCCCAGCGCCAGGTCGAAGCGGTAGGGGCCTAGGGCGGCGAGACGATCCAGGCAAGTAAGCGCGACGTCGCGTTGGATGGTCGTGAACTCGAACGACAATGTCGGGGGGGGCTGGCTGAGGCCCATGAGCACCTGCGCTTCGAATCCTTCGACGTCGATCTTCACGAAGCGCGGCGCGCCATGGGCGCGGATCAGGTCGTCGAGGGTGAGCATGGGGACGACCAACTCGTCGTCCCAGCGCTGCCCCTCCCAACCGGCGGCTCCGTCGGCGGCGCGCCGGAACTCGTCCGAAGCGGTCGTCACGGTCGGGTTGCGCGTGTTGACCCGGAGCGTGAGGTCCCCCGCAGTCGCGCCGACGGCGACCTGCAACAGCGTCACGTCGCGGTCGCGTCCATGCAGCAGCCGGCAGACCCAGGCCGGACCCGGCTGTGGCTCGATGGCGACGACCCGTGCGCCAAGCCGCCGAAAGCTTGAGATCCGATCCCCGACATGGGCGCCCAGATCGAACGCCAGATCGCCGGGCGACAGGAAGCGCCGATAAAGCGCGTCCATTCGCCGACGCCGCGCCCAATCCAGATGATAAACCCTGATCGACCGAGCAAGGCCGAGCGCGGCGGAGAGCGAGGGGAGGCGAGAGATCACCGACCCTCGCGCGCGAGCGGGGTTGAGAGGGCGCAGGGGATCATGGATCGGCGGGACTCGGGTCAGATCTTGTGAGCGTCAATCATGGACTTGTAGATGCCGGCTAAAGAGTCGCCGGATTTCTGCACGCCGAAGCGCAGGGAATCGCGTCCGGCCTCCAGCATTTTTGGCGTGGGATTGGTCGGCACGACCCAATAGCCGTTCTCCGCCAGGGCGCGCATCACCGAGAGCGCCTGATTGGTGTAGTTCTCGAAGAAATAGGTCTTGTCGACCTTCTTGATCGCCTTCGCGATGACCTGAACGAGGTCCGGCGGCGGCGGCGCGTCAACGAGATGCTGCGGCTCCAGCACCGGGCGGAGACCTTGCTTGGTCATGATCGCGGCCGGCGGAGCCGGACGGGCGGCGTTGGGAGGTTTGCGTCGGTTCATCGGCGGCGACTCGGCGGCGTGATCGTCTAGCACCGCACAGGCGGCGGCCGAACACAATATGGGGCGGCGATTTTCCGCGCCAACCTTCCCGTCAGCGCTGAGACGGCTTGCGCAGTCAGCGCATATAACGGGATAGTGAGGCGGGAAGTTCTTGGTCTGGGAGCGGCGCGATGATCATCCGGCGTCAAGCGATCAGAATGGCGCTGGGCGGGCTCGCCGCCGCCGCCGTGGCCCGACCGGGCGAGGCGCAGCGGGGCGAGGCGCAGCGGGGCGGGCTCGAGCGGGCGCCGGTCGATCTGGAGTTGATCCTCGCGGTCGACGTGTCGCGCAGCGTCGACGACACCGAGTATGAATTGCAGAAATCCGGCTATGTGCAGGCCCTGACCTCCGGCCCCGTCTTGCGCGCGATCCGCTCCGGCGAGATCGGAGCGATCGCGATCGCCTATGTCGAATGGTCCAGCCATGGGCAGGCGAGGACCGTCATCGATTGGATGATGATCCACGATGCGGTGGACGCCGATAAGTTCACAGGCGCGATGTTGACGGCGCCGCGATCCTTCGCCGCTTACACATCGATCAGCTGGGGCATCGACCACTCGGTGGCGCTGTTCGGCTCCAACCCTTACCGCGGGCGTCGCCGGGTGATCGACGTCTCCGGCGACGGCGCCAACAACCAGGGCAGATCCGTTCAGTCCGCGCGCGACGCCGCGCTGGCCGCTGGAATCACCATCAACGGCCTGCCGATCATCAATGATCGCCCAAATCCATTTGGCCGCATCGAGCCGCCCTTGGAGGAATACTACACCGAGAACGTGATCTGCGGCGAAGGCGCCTTCGTTATTCGCGCCGACGATTTCCAGTCCTTCGGCAACGCGGTCATGGCGAAGTTGATCAAGGAGATCGCGACGACTCCCGACGAGTCGACGGCGGCCAAGACGTGACGATCGGCAAACATCGGTCGGCAGAAATTGCCGCTGAGGATACTTATTTCCTACTTACGAATACTTGGCTGTTCCTTGAAATTCGTTGACACGGATGGATTTTGCGTGGTTTAACGCTGACGTGTTAGTCAAGCCGTAAGTGAACCTGGACATGGCCCTCGCTTCCTCCGCCACCAATCCCTCGAACGGACCGACCAAGATCGGCGGGTACGCGATCGACAGCGACGTGCTGAGCGGCATCCGCCAAGCGTCGAAGAAGACGGGGGTCGATTTCGGCTATCTGATGGCCCAGGCCGCGCAAGAGAGCAGCTTCCAGCCGGCGGTCAAAGCGTCGACCAGCAGCGCGACCGGGCTCTATCAGTTCCTTGACTCGACCTGGCTCGGCATGGTGCGCGACGCAGGGGCCAAGCATGGCCTGGGCGATCTCGCCGCCAAGATCGGCGCGGACGGCTCGGTGCGCGATCCAGAGGCCAAGCGCCAGATTCTGGAGCTGCGCAAGGATCCCAAGGTTTCCGCCGTGATCGGCGCCGAATTCGCGCTCAGCAACAAGGACCAACTGGAGAGCGCGCTTGGCCGCAAGGTCGGGGCCGGCGAGCTTTATCTCGCCCATTTCCTGGGCGCCGGCGGCGCGACGCGCTTCCTGAAGGCGGTCGAGAAGAACGCCAACACCCCCGCCGCGGAGATGATGCCGCAGGCCGCGGCCGCGAACCGCTGGGTTTTCTATGATCGTGAGAGCGGCGCCCCGCGCAGCGTTGGCGACATCTACAAGATGTTCTCCCGCTCGATCGAATCTAAGTCCAATCAGTTCGCAGAATTGAGCGAGGGCGCTCCGACGGGCTTCGCGAACGCCGCCGGCCCGCGTTTTGGCAATAGCGACGCCGGCAAGCTTGGCGCTTATCGCAGCGTCGCGAGCGTCGGCTTGGCGAACAGCCCAATGGGGACCGTGGATCTGAACGGTCCGACTCCTTCTCTTTTCGCCGTTCTCTCGATGATGGCGTTGGACCTGCCCGGCACCGGGCTGGGCGTGGATCATGACGGCGGCGAACAGAACGCCGGCGGCCAGGCGTATCGCCGCACCAACCATCTGATCTGAGGCGGCGCGCGCCCGACAGAACGGCGAGGACCGCCTCGGACTCGACTTTTTCGAGTCTTTGAGTTGGATCATGGCGAGAAACCTCGCGTGATCGGCATTTCAACGGATGAGCACATCAACGCCCCGGGCCTCGCGGACCGCGCCGACCGACGGCGCCGCTTCCGAAGAATCCGACGCGTCGTCAACGATCGCCGAAGGGCGCCTTATCCTCGATTGGAGCGATCAAGCTGACGTCCTGGCCTGGGCGATCGCCAACGAACGGACGAAGCTGGCGGATCGTTGGTTCGCTCAGCATGGATACCCCCGTCCGACCATCGAGTGGGGCTTCCGGGCCGAGGATGTCGGCGATCCGCAATTGCAGGCCGTGTTCGATTTCTGGCGAGCCTCGATCGATCGTCATCCGACCCCGACCTACCGGCGGATCGCGCTGAGCTTTCACGAAATCAACGGATCTTTGGCGTCGCTCTTGGAGGCGATCGAGGATGGGCGCGACTTTCGCTACGTCCGCTTCGCGCCGACCGTCGCGCAGACGGAGGGGCGAGACTGGACGGGCCGTCGACTCTCCGAGTTCGCCGTCCAAAGCTATCGCGGCGTCTTCTATCTGGCGCTCTACCGGGTCATGATCCAGCGTCGAACGCCCTGTCTGCTGCGCCATCAGACCGACGATCACCGGCCTGGATCCGCATTCCGAAGGCTGCTCGCGCCGCTGGGGGATGACGAAGGCCGCGTGATCGGTTTTCTCAACGCAAACAGCTATGATCTGAAGGCGCTCGGTTCATGACCAACGGCATGCAGTCCGTCGCGCAGTTCGCGGGAAAGGCCGTGAAGCCATCGCCACAGCGCGGATTCTCTTGTTAAGCTGACCCACTTTCGATTCTCGGAAAGCGGTCGTCTTGTCGAATTCCTCCGGCGCCTCGTCGGATCGCCGGCTTCAGGGCGTCCTGCTGATGCTGGCCACCCTGATCCTGTTCTGCGTCCAGGACGCCATCGCCTAGCATCTTGCCGAGGTCTACCCCGTCGCGGAGGTAGTTTGGGTCCGCTTCGCCATCAGCCTGCTGCTGATGGTGATCGTGCTGAGAGGCCGGGCGATCCGTCTGCTGCGCCCCGCCCGCGTGTCCCTGGAGATCCTGCGCGGCCTGCTGCTGGTGGCGTCCAGCTACCTGTTCATCCAGGGCACGTCGGTGATGCCGTTGGCCGACGCTATGACCATTGGCTTCGTGGGGCCGCTTCTGGTGGCGGCGCTCTCCGTTCCGTTCCTCGGGGAGCATGTCAGCCTGCGCCGGTGGATCGCGATCGGCGTCGCGTTTCTTGGCGTCGTCATTGTGTTTCGCCCGAGCGGCGGCGGCGTCGGCTGGGTCGGATTGTTTCCCCTGGGAAGCGCGATCTGCTTCGCCTTCGTGCAGGTGATCACACGCCTGCTGCATCGGACCGACGCGCCGCTGACCATGTTGCTTTACACCACCATCACCGGCTGCGTCGCAACCAGCTTCTTCGCGCCGATTGGCTGGGTGACCCCGGATCTGACCGGCTGGGTCTGGTTCGCGCTGCTGGGCGCGACGGCCGGCTTGTCGCATTGGATGATGATCGAAGCGTTTCAGCGAGCGCCGGCCTCTACGCTGGCGCCGTTCTCCTACACTCAGATCGTCTGGGCGGCGCTGATCGGGTGGGTCGTTTTCGGCGACACGCCCGGTCTTTCGACCTTGCTTGGCGGCGCGGTGATCATATCCTGCGGCTTGTTCGTGCTGTTCGACGAGCGCCGCAGCCGGCCGACTGCGTGACGCGGTTGAGGCGTCGACTAACGGCGCGAGCGGCGCGCGGCGCGCTCCCCGTGCCAGCGCCCGAAGCGGCGGCGGTCCGCAGCGTGCAGGGCCCGCGTCCGCAATCCCAGCACAATAGTAATGAGCTTCGCCATGGGGGAATCCGACTGATGTTTATCAAGATCCGCTGTTTAAAATAAGGTCGTGACGGAACGATGAAACCTTCATGGACAAATAAGGACGTTTCGCCCGTGCTGTTGCCGGCGGCGCCGCGTCTCGCCAAGCCTTGGAAGAATGGCGGTGGGGTGTCTTTCGACATCGCCTTTGGCGAGGGCCGCGGCCCGGACGGGTTCGATTGGCGCGCGGGCGTCTCCGCCATCGACAAAGCGGGGCCGTTCTCTTCCTATCTTGGCTATGGTCGATGCCTGTGGCTCGCCTCGGGGCCGGGTCTAGCGTTGGATTTTCGCGGTCAGCCGGGCGCCTGGATCGATCGACCGGGCGAGGGCGTCCAGTTCGACGGGGGGCTCGCCACCGATTGCCGGCTTCTGCGCGGCCCCGTGCGGGTCTTGAACTTCATGCATCTCGCGACGACGCCGCCGACTCAGCCGCGCCTGATCACGCCCGAGGCCGCGGTCTCAGGGCCGGCGGTGGTCGTCGCCCTTGGCGTGGGGATGCTTGGCCCGCATCGGTTGGGGCCGGAGGACGCGGTCTGGCTGCCGGCGAAGAGCCCGCCGCTGCGCTGGAGCGGCGTCTCGGGCGCGCCGGCGGTCTGGCTGTCGGTCACCAGCGATCGGCGCGTCGCCTGAACGCGCCATTGCCGAACGCTGAATCCGGGCCTATCTCCCGCTCATGATCGACACTCTCGCGCGGAGATTCCGCCGCCATGCCGAAAGCCGCGCGCGCTTTCGGCCCATGCTCTTGGGCGGCTTCGCCCTGATGACCCTGCTGTCAGGCTGCTCGGCCCTGGGCGCGATCGACGCCTTGACGCCGGACAACGGGTATCGTTTGCGCGCTGACGTCGCCTACGGCGACAAGCCGCGGCAGAAGCTTGACGTTTATCGACCAGAGAAGCCCGGCGGGCCCGCGCCGGTGATCGTCTTCTTCTATGGCGGCGGCTGGCGCATGGGCGATCGCAACGATTATCGTTTCGTGGGCCAGGCCTTCGCGTCCGACGGCTATGTCGTGGTGACGCCCGACTATCGGCTCTATCCCGACGTGCGCTTCCCTGGCTTCGTGGAGGACGGGGCGGCTGCGGTCGTCTGGACTCAGAGGAACATCGCCGCGGAGGGCGGCGACCCGAATCGGATCATCCTGATCGGACATTCCGCCGGCGCGCATCTGGTCTCCATGCTGCACGCGGACCGCCGCTTCCTTGATGACGCCGGTTTCCGCAGGCCAGCCGACGGATCTTCAGGGCTGGCCGCGACGATCGGCATGGCGGGTCCCTATAACTACACGCCGCAAGGCTGGTATCGCGACATCCTCAACGCGACGGCGGCCGGGCGGCCAGTGATGCCCCTGCCTTTCGTCGAAGGACGGGAGCCCCCCTTGCTGCTGCTCCACGGCGAATCCGACAGCACGGTCTATGTCGCCAACACCAACGCGTTGGCTGAAAAGACAAAGGAGAAGGGCGGCAAGGCGGACGTGCGGCTCTATTCCCTCGGGCATGGTCCTCTGGTCGCCGCCTTGGCGCAGCCGCTCCGGTGGCTCGGACCCGTTCATGACGACATTCTGGTTTGGCTGCGCGGGCAAGGACTGGCGCCATAGGGCGATGGGTGACATCCTCCATCCCCGTGGAAAGCGTGCTGGTCAGGTGATGCCGAGTAAGGACGACGAGAAGACAAAGTGGGTCGATCCGACGATCGAGGACATAGACGTTCTTGCCGATTTGATGTGCGCGTCCGACGAGGGGGTCGTCCCTGTCTCCTTCACGCTGAACCTGGATTGCGAAGCGACCTGGCGCTGGGAACCGCCGGAAGGCTCGCTCCCTGACAGTCGGCTGAACTTTCTGCTGAGCAAATGGCGCGCGTTGCGTGGAGAGGCGGCGATGCCGCAGATGAGCGCGGTCGATCCATTCGAACTCGCCCCGGCGCTCGGCTTCGTGATGTTGCTCGACCTGCTGCCCGGCGGGTATGACTGTCGTTACCGGCTTTACGGAACGGTCATCGCCGACCATGCCGGGCGAGACTGGACCGGCTACACGGTCGCCGAAATGAACCGCATCACCCGCAGCCAAGTGGCGCTGTTCTATCGGGGCGGCTACCGCGCGATGCACCGGCGCCAGTCGCCGATGTTCACTTCGCACCGGTCGCCGAGCTGGCTCGCCGCCTCGACCTGGAGCCGCTTGATATTGCCGTTGGCGGGCGAAGACGGGTCGCTCGCGCGCTTTCTGGTCGGCAATATCCCTGGCGACGTTCGCTATCTCTCCGAGGAGCAGGAGGCGGAGCAGAAGCGCCGCCTCCGTCCCAATCAGACGGCCTAGAAAAAGACCGGCTTGCTTCGAAGCCGATCTTTTTCAGAACTTCATAAAGAATTGCGCGTGTTCGGCCTTCAGTGATTCAGACTAAGTTGAAGACGCGCTTGATCGCCCCGCTTGCGTCAGCAGGGCAACCATGCGCGCGCCCCGGCATGGCGCAGGATCGATCCATCCTCCGCGATCCGGAACAGATGCAGCCAACCGTTTTCCACCAGATCGCGAACCGATCCGTGCTTCTCCAGCACGCGATCGATCTCCGCCTGCGGGGCTTCGATGAAGACGTTCAGGCGCAACGGCTCATGGACGAAGCGCGCGCCGTCATGAACCGATTGCATCGGCAGCCCGACCTTCAGGTCGCCGCCATTGCCTTCCAGCACGCCGATCAGACCGACGACGTTGTGAAGGGTCTTCTCCCCGCTGCCGAAGGCGGCGTTGTTCGCGGATGAACCGTAATATTGCAGGTTGATCCAGCTCGCGACCACCATGGGCGCGGTCATGATCAACTCCAGCACCGAGAAGCTTTTGTCCGCGTCCCAGTCGTAGCTGTGCAGGAAGGCCCGCCCGCCCAGGTCAAGCCCCTGGGTGCGCCGCCGCGGCGCCGCGATGAAGGCGGCGGCCCCGGCGAGACCCCACTCCGGCCGGATCTGCGACCAGTCCCGGCTGCGCGCGATCACCGCCTGATCGGCTTGGTCCGCCTTCGGGGCGCCCAACAGAACCGAGCGCTCCATCCGCGCGAGCGCGCCGGCGCGATCCAGCCAGTTGCGCAACCGGCTCATGTCTTCGCCGTGCGTCGGGGGGACCAGCTCTTCGTCGTATATCCGAACGATGTCGGTCGTGGTGTCATGCAGGCAGCCAAGGAACCAGGTGTCCGGGGTGATGGTGACGCCACGATCGACGAGGCCGGCGCGCACTTCCGGATCATTCAGGATGGCGGCGGCGACCCGCGCGTTCGCCTCCCCGGTATGGCCTCCGCAGGCGCCGCAATCCAAACCGGAGGCGTGCGGATTGTTGACCGTGGTCGAGCCATGGCCGGTCAGCAGAACAAGGCGGCTGAAGCCCTTGGTCATCGACATCGCCCGCAGCACGGCTTCGGCCATGTCCAACTTCTGCGTCGAGGTGAAGCCGACCGCGCGCCCGCCGATCTTCGCCGGAGTCAGGCTCGGCGCGACCCGGGCGGCGACGCCGCGATCCAGCCCGTCGAGCGCCGGTTGCTGGACCGGCCGGGTCCAGCCCAGGCTGTCGCTGACGATCTTGCCCGCGAACAGCAAACCTGCGGTCTCCACATAGGTGAAGGAGGAGATCGCCGAGAGCTTGAAGGATTTCCAAGCCTTCGCCGCGCGGCGCCGCAGCAGCCGCAGGCCCATGATCTCGGTCGCCTCCTCCTCGTCGGTCCGCTTCACCGCCTCGCAGACCGTGAAAGCGGGCTTCAACAGCACGGGACATTGGGCTCCGCCGCGCGTCTGTCCGATCGGCACATATTCGATCGGGAAGCCGAAGAAGCCGGCGAAGCCGATGGTCTCTGCCTCGGGACAGACCGCTTCGAGCGCGCGGCGGTAGATCTCCGAGCGGACGTCGATGCAGAAGGCGGCCTGGATCGCGGGCAGCCGAGGCGCGGGGGCCGGCCGCGAGAAGCCCTGCTTCAATCGGCCGAGCAGGCGACGCTGATAGGCGTTCTCGAAGGCGTTCTGCAACAGCAGATCCAGGGCGAGATCGGGATCGACGGCCTGTTCGTCCTGCTGCATGGACGCCGCGTCGGCCATCGCCCGCTCCCAAGCGGCCTTGAAGGCGGGATCCTGCCGTTGATTGAACAGGGCGAAGCCCCAGGCGACCCGGATGGCGAGAAGCTCGATCAACCGGTCGTCGGTCCGCCCATAGAGAGCGTTG
>JBMLRS010000069.1:0-3052 GCA_049240905.1 Elsteraceae bacterium | reverse complement strand
CTGATCGCCGGGGTGGCGCGCGGACCTGCGCATGATCTGGCGGATCTCGCGCTGTTCCTGCCGGCGCAGACCATGGCGGAAGCGGACGAGGCCGCGAACTCGGCCATGCCGATGGGCAGCCAATATGAGGCCGCCCTGTTCTTCCTGTGCGAAAGGTTGGTGCTGGATCTGGTCGCCCGATTGGGGACAGATTTCGTCGCCATGCGGCGGCGGCATGCGAATCTGCTTTAGGGTTAATGAAGCTCGAATAGGCTCACAGAAAGGCCTTATCCTGAGCTTGTCGAAGGATGAGCAAACTCTTCCGCTTTATGCAGTCCGCACCCTTCGACAGGCTCAGGGTGAGGGGGAGAGGTTGCTACGGCGCCTTGGGCTCGGCCGACGGCAGATTGGCCAGCTTCGCCGGCTCGTTCGCCACTTTGGCGGCGATATAGTCGATCCGCAGGCGGTTCACTTCCTCCGGCATGGACAGGCGGGAGATGCGACGGAGGATGCCGGCCAGCATCGGCGAGTCCTCGCCGGTTCCCGGAGCGACGCCCGCGCAGGTCTTCAAGGCGCCGCTGAGCGCCGGCAGATCCTCGCGGATCGAGAGTTGCGCGGCGACGGATTCGAAGGTCAAAGCCTCGCAGCGCGCCACGATCGGGCACATCAGCATGTCATCGGCGGCGGCTTTGGCGTCGCCATATTGCAGCGCCTGGATCTTCAAGGTCTGAAGTTGGGAGAGGCTGCTGTCGAGACAGTCGAGCTCGCGATAAAGCGCGAAGGATTTGGCGTCGGCCACGGGATCGTAGCGGTTAGGGTCGACCACCGGCGGCGGCGGCGGCGGCGCGGCGACCGGGACGCCCGGCTTGGGCGGCGGGTTGTAGGCCGGGGGGGGACCCTTCTCCGCCACGGTTCCGGGCTTCGCCTGCCATTCCTTATAGGCGGCGGTCCAGTTGGTCAGCGCCTGCCAGCTGTCGAGCTGGTGATGGCCCATCTCGCTCAAGGTCTTCATCCGCTTGGCGGCGGTCGCGTCCGTCAGCTTCGGGGCGACCGCGTCGGCCGCCGCCAAAGTGGCGCGGAGCGGCTGCGTGCTGGCCGAATCGGTGAGCGGGATGGTGAGCAGTCGGGCCAAGCTGGCCTCGATCTGGTCCGCGGAGACGGCGAGCGCGACGGGACGCGCGGCAGGCTGCTGCGCCGAAACCCCGATGGGCCCTGCGAAAACGCCGATAACTCCGATGGCCATGACGGCCGACAGCCGCTGAATGAACATGCTCGCCCCCTGAAGGAGCAAGCATTGTAACCAATTGCTTCAGCTTATCGACTCGAAATCAGCGAACGCGATCGCGGACGCGCGCGGCGGTTCCCAAGCGAGACCTCGGCGTTATATCCTTGGGAAACGAAAAGGAATGGTTATGCGTCCAATCCTGCTGCTCGCGATCGCGGTTCTGGCCTTCGGCGGCGCGTCCGCCCGCGCGGCCGAGCCCTTGCCGATCTTCGACGCCCATCTTCATTACAGCCATGACGCCTGGGGCCCGGTGCCGCCGGAGCGGGCGGTCGCGATCCTGCGCGAGGCCGGCCTGAAGCGCGCGATGGTCTCCAGCTCCGACGACGAGGGCACGCAAAAGCTGTTCGCCCTGGCGCCGGACCTCGTGGTCCCCGTGCTGCGCCCTTATCGCAAGCGCGGCGACCTATCGACCTGGGTCAAGGACGAGACCGTGCTGACCTATCTGTCGGAGCGGCTGGCGAAATACAAATATGCGGGGATCGGCGAGTTCCACGTCTATGGCGCGGACGCCGACCTGCCAGTGGTGCGCCGCATGGTGCAGATGGCGAAGGAACGCGGGTTGTTCCTGCATCTGCATGGCGACGCCGAGGCGGTGGAGCGCGTGTTCGCGCAGGATCCGAGCGCGCGCATCCTGTGGGCGCATTCCGGCTTCGACCGGCCGGAGAACGTGCGCGCGACGCTGCAGCGCCATGCGAAGCTCTGGGCGGATCTCGCCTTCCGCACCGACCACGCCAGCGGCGGCGTGGTGGATCCCGCCTGGCGCGCGCTGTTCGAGGCCTTCCCGGACCGCTTCATGGTGGGCACCGACACCTTCACGCCCGAGCGCTGGCACTACGTCGTCGATCACGCCGCCTATACGCGCAAATGGCTGGCGGATCTGCCGACCGAGCTCGCCGAACGGATCGCCTACCGCAATGGCGAGGCGTTCTTCGCCCATGCGCCGAGCGGCGGCTAGCCTCGCCCTTCTGCTGGCGAGCGGCGGAAGCCTCGCCTGCGAGCCGCCGGCTCTCGGCGGCGCGACGCGGATGGAGAGCGCGAAGCATGTGGTGGCCTTCCGGCTCGCGCCGGCGTCCTTGCCGCTGAACGCGCCCTTCGCGGTGGAGTTCACGGCCTGCGCGAAGAATGGCGCGCCCGAACCGACTCCGAAGCTGGACGCCTGGATGCCGGCCCATCGTCACGGCATGAACTATCGCCCGAAACTGAGCGTGATCGCGCCCGGCCATTACCGCGCCGACGGGCTGCTGTTCCATATGCCCGGTCGGTGGGAGCTGCTGTTCGACCTGGGCGGCGATCGGCTCGCCGCGCCGCAAGACCTGAAATGATCCGTCTGCTGGCCGCGGCGGCGGCGCTGCTGGCCGCCTGGACGCTCCCCGCCGGCGCCGAGACCCTGGACTTCACGGCGGAGGAGATCGCGCGGATCGTGCGCCACGGCCCCTGGCCGCCGCCGTACGCGCCCGATCCCAGCAACCGCGTCTCCGGCGATCCGGCGGCGATCGCGCTTGGCAGGGCCTTGTTCTTCGACCGGCGGCTGGCCCCGGATCAGGCGATGTCCTGCGCGTCCTGCCATGACCCCGCGCATGGCTGGGCGGAGGCCAAGCCGGTGAGCGACGGGCGCGCGCGCCTGACCCGCAACGCGATCGGGCTGCTGGACGTGCGGACGCGGCGCTGGTTCGGCTGGGACGGCGGGCAGGATTCGCTGTGGGCGATGAGCCTGCGGCCGATTATCGCCCCGCTGGAGCTGGCCGCCACGCCAGAGAGCGCCGCCGCCCTGCTGCGCGCGGACGAGGC
>JBMLRS010000068.1:0-6018 GCA_049240905.1 Elsteraceae bacterium | reverse complement strand
ACCCTGGTGCTGAAGATGGGCTTCAAGACCGGCGCCGACGCTGATCGCATGACCCTGTTGACCCAGACGGCGCGTCTGGTCGATGAGCGACTGAACCGCTCCCCCGATCGTCACGCCGCCTATGTCGGCGAGTCCGCCTTCGCCCATAAGGGCGGGCTCCATGTCGCGGCGATCGAGAAGGATCCCTCCACTTACGAGCATGTGCCACCGGAAAGCGTTGGCAATTCCCGCCGCATCCTGGTGTCTGATCAGGCTGGGCGGGCCAACATCCTCTCGCGCCTCAAGGCGCTGGGCATCGAGCCGCCGAGCGATCCGGCGCGGATTGCGGCGCTGGTGGAGTTGGTCAAGCAGCGCGAGTTCGAGGGCTACGCCTATGACGGCGCGGACGCCAGCTTCGCCCTGTTGGCGCAGCGCGCCTTCGGCGTCGCCTCCCAGATGTTCCGCGTGCTGTCCTTCCGCGTGATCGACGAACGGCGCTGGGAAGGGGCGGGCGATCCTCACACGGTCTCCGAAGCGACCATCCGGGTTGAGGTCGGCGGCGATCATGTGATGACCGTCGCGGAGGGGAATGGCCCGGTGAACGCGCTGGATTCGGCGATGCGCAAGGCGTTGTCGCCCAGCTACCCGGTGCTCGAGGACATCAAGTTGGTGGACTACAAGGTCCGCATCCTCACCCCCAACGCCGGCACCCGCGCGGTGACCCGCGTGATCATCGACAGCGTCGATTCCAGCGGCAATCGCTGGAGCACGGTCGGCGTGTCCGCCAACGTCATCGACGCCTCCTTCATGGCGCTGCACGATGCGCTGAGCTATCGCCTGACCCGCGATCTCGTCGCCGTCTGATCCGATGACGGGTCCGGCGATCATTCTGGTTGAGCCGCAACTGGCCGAGAACATCGGCACGACCGCGCGCGCCATGCTGAATTGCGGGCTGACCGAGCTTCGGCTGGTCAACCCCGCGCCGAAATGGCCGTCGGAACGCGCGCAGCAGACCAGCTCCGGCGCGGATTCCGTCCTGCATAACGCCAAGGTCTTCCGCTCGGTGGCGGAGGCGATCCGTGATCTGAACCGGGTCTACGCCACCTCCGCCCGTCCGCGCGACATCGTGAAGATCGTCGTCACCCCGCGCCGCGCCGGCGTGGAGTTGCGCCAGGCCGAGAGCGAGGGCATGCGCGTCGGCGTGCTGTTCGGTCCCGAGCGCATGGGCTTGATCAACGACGACATCGCCTTGTCGGACGTGGTGATCGCCGCGCCGCTTAATCCGGAGTTCTCCTCGCTCAACCTCGCTCAGGCGGTGCTGCTGATCGCCTATGAATGGCTGATGGCGGGGGATGAGACGCCGGAGCGGATCTTGCGCCGAACCTCTTCACCGCCGGCGGAGAAGCAGCATCTGCTGAGCTTTTTCAATCGCCTGGAGGCGGAGCTCGATATCTGCGGCTTCTTCCGGGTGGCGGAGAAACGCCCGAGCATGGTGGACAGCATCCGCTCCATGTTCGTGCGCGCCGACCTCACTGACCAGGAGCTGCGTACGCTGCACGGCATCGTGACGGAACTGGTGACCAAACGAGTCGGCAGGGATTAGGCGAAGTTTCCTGGCGGTGATCTGCGCCGCCAACCCCGCCCCAAACTGCCTGCAGCTCCCGGCCAGCCTCGGTTTTTGGGTCGGTTGGATGACGAATTCGCGACGAAATCGCATCCGGCATGCGATCCGCGTTTGACAGGCCGCGCTGCCTGACTATTATGCGCGCTCCCGTGACGTCCGGCTCGATCGCCTGGCCTTCACGTTCTTTCCATGTACCGGGGTTGTGCCGGGGAGTCCGATGACCAAGCGCGCTGAGTCCAAATACAAAATCAATCGTCGCCTGAACGTCAATCTTTGGGGTCGCGCCAAGAGCCCGACGGCGAAGAAGGAATATGGTCCCGGCCAGCATGGTCAGCGCCGCAGCAAGAAGCCGACCGATTTCGGCATCCAGCTGTCCGCGAAGCAGAAGCTGAAGGGCTATTACGGCAATATCGGCGAGAAGCAGTTCCGCAACATCTATGCGGAAGCCGCCCGCCGCCGTGGTGACACCGGCGAAAACCTGATCGAGCTGCTGGAGCGCCGTCTGGACGCCGTGATCTATCGCATGAAGCTGGCGATCACCCCGTTCGCCTCGCGTCAGCTGATCAACCATGGTCACGTCAACGTGAACGGCCGCCGCCTGAACATCCCGTCCTATGTCGTGAAGGACGGCGACGTGATCGAGCTGCGCACCAAGGCCCGCGAAATGGCCGTCGTGCTGGAGGCCGCCGCCTCGAACGAGCGTGACGTGCCCGATTATGTTGAGATCGATCACAAGGCCATGAAGGGTCGCTTCGTGCGCGGCCCCAAGCTGGCCGACGTGCCGTACCCGGTCCAGATGGAGCCGAACCTGGTGGTCGAGTTCTACTCCCGCTAAAGTTCGCTTCTCTCGAACAAATCAGCCCGCTGCATCGCTGCAGCGGGCTTTTTTGTGCCTGCTTGCCCTTCGACATCGGCGTTTCCCTTCGGGAATCGCCTGAGCTCAGAGTGAGGGGAGCGTGTGTCACAGGACGCCTGCGCCATCTCCCCTCACCCTGAGGAACGTCGAAGGGTCGAGCAAACTCTCCAGGGCGGTCGCTATTTCGCCTTCAGGAAGTCGCCTACCTCCAGCAGGATCATCTCGTTATCGTCAGCCTTGTTCGGCTCACGGCTGGTCGAGAAGGGGAGATTGTTGTCGTTGCCTACGATGATGTGGGTGGCGTCGACGATGTCGACGTTCTCGATCGTGAAGAACGGGAAGGTGAGGACGCCGTTGTTCAGCGGCTTGCGCGCCTTCTTGTCGGGATCCTGGATCGCCATCAGGTCGATATGGCCGATCTTGCGCACGGGCTTGCCGGCGTTGGCGTCGCTCAGCTCGATCTTGTAGACGCGCTTGAACTTCGCGATGTCCGGGAAGCAATCGGTCCCGCGCAGGCCGGGGGCGCAGGCCTTGTCCGCCGTGCCTTCGCCATTGTCGCGCTCGATCACCAGACCGGTCGTCCCGTCGATCATGTTGAAGTCGCCGATGGCGTTGCCGTTCAACTCGAACGCATAGTGCCAGTAGCGGCCGGTCCATTTCTCGGACGCCACGTCGAATTCGAGGATGCGGGCGGCTTCCTTGCCGTCGACCTTCTCCACATCTTTCTTCTCGGCGTCCCACAAGGGGCCTTCCAGCAGGCCGTAGAGGAACTTGCCGTCCACCGAACGGGCGAAGCCCTCATAGCCCTTGGAGCGCCGCAGATTGACGTTGCTGTAGGTCGCGGTCGGCGTGGCGGGGGAGGCGACGGCCCAATGTTCCGGCGAGCGCACGGGCTTGCCGTCGGCCATGGTGTCGAACACGGCGAGGATCTTGCCGGCGCGGTCCGCCTTCAGCAGATAGGGGCCGAACTCGTCGCCGATCCACAGCGTGTCGTTGATCCACTGGAAGCCTTCAGTGTCGAAGTCCGAGCCGGTGAGATAGCGCTTGGCCGTGCCTTCATGGACGATGCGGAAGGGGACCTTCTTGTCCGGATCATGCAGGAAGATCGTCTCAAGATGCTTCCAGGTCCCGGTCGCGAAATCGATGTTCCAGCGATTGAGATAGAGCATCGAGTCCGGCGAATTCGCCTTCGATCCTGAGCCATTGTCGGTCAGCACCCAGTAGCTGCCGTCGGCCATGCGCTTGATGCCGGAATGGCCCTGGAGCGGCTGGCCCGGGAAGGGCAGCTTCACGCCGGTGTCGCGCTCGAAGGATTTGCCCATCACCGCGCCCAGCATATCGACCCGCTTGCCGGTGGTGTATTTGCCGGCGGACTTCAGGTCTTCCGGAGCGTCCGCCGGGGCCGGAATGAAGCTTTCCGCCGGCAGAATCGCATGGCCCACAAGGGTGGCCGGGAAGGGTTGATCGGCCAGGGCCGGAAAAGCGGCGCAACTCAGGGCGGCCGCGAGAAGATATGTGCGCATGCAGCGTCTCCATCTGGTGGAGACGCTGCATGGCAGGCGATCGGTGACCGTTACGTCACGAAATGATGAGGGGTTGGTGACAGGTGGGGCGCTCGCTAGATCCCCAGGCCGCTCACCCCCTCCGTCACCCCAACCAAGGGCAGGCTCTCGTTGAGGCCGAGCGGCGCGGCCTCAACCGGCTCCAGCGGGCCGCCTGACTTCACCCCGGCGATCGACAGCACGCTGCCGCCGGCGCCCTGCACCTTGAAATAGGCGTCGGTCTGGTTGCGGATCGGCACCAGCCAGGCGCGCGCGGCGTCGGCGGCGGCGGATCCGGGGCTGCCCAGGGCGGTGT
Source organism: Elsteraceae bacterium (assembly GCA_049240905.1). Classification (GTDB taxonomy): domain Bacteria; phylum Pseudomonadota; class Alphaproteobacteria; order Elsterales; family Elsteraceae; genus JBMLRS01. The sequence continues at coordinate 1,702 of JBMLRS010000068.1, read as the reverse complement.
CGGCCGCGCCGGTCACGTTGTTGGTGAAGGCGTTGACCGCGATGATCCGGCTCTGCGCCGGGATCTTGTACTCGGGCGGCACATTATCCGCCGCAAGGTAGGAATTGAACATCGCCCAAGGCAGAGCCTCCTTGGTCACAAAGCCCTTGGCGACAGTGTCGGCCCAGGCGTTCTGCTCGAAGGTGGAGGCATTCACGCCAAAGATATTGTTGAAGGTCTTGTTGGTGAGGGTCTGCACGCTGTCCCCCGCGCCAAAGGCGCGATCGGTCACGGCGAGGGTGAAGAAGGATTTCAGCAATTCGGGCGACGCGCCATTGGCGACCACGGTGGAGGTCGCGTTGCGCCACTCCGCGCTGACGCCGCGGCCGAAATAGACCACGGACAGCTGGTCCGCGATCGCGATCCCGATCGGGTCATAGCTGGGGGACGCGCTCACCCGCCCATCGGCGAACTGGGCGAAGGCGACGCCGGTCAGCGTGTCGGTCCCGTCGCGGTTCAGCGCCAGATCCCGGATAATGATTTTGGAGCCGGATTGCGTGATCTGATACTGGCTGCGCAGGCCGGAATAAACCGCCGTGTCACTGCCGCCGCCGCCGTGCAGGGAGTCGTTCCCCGCGCCGCCGGTCAGCAGATTATCGCCGGAATTCCCGATCAGGATGTCATTGACCGACCCGCCGGTCGCGTTCGACATCTTGGTGCCATAGGCGATCGCCGCTGTGTATTTCCCGCCGGAGGTGGAAAAGCCAGCCTGACCCAGATTGATGATCTGCGCCTCCGCCACGCCCTCGCCGGACAGGGTGTTGGTCCCGTTCGGATCCCAGATGGTCTTGAAATCAAGCTTGTTGAGCCGATAGGTCTGATCTCCCAGGCCGGTCGTCATATTGGCGCCATAGAGATACTGGATCGCCTGAATGTCGAGAATGCCGGGGCCGGTGAGAGACGAGCTAAGGTTGGGGTCAGTCTTAAGAGAACTGAGAGACCACGCGATGGTGTCGTAGGCGAATGGGATGTTGGGCGCTTTGCCGCTAGGATCAACGGGAGCGCCGGTAACTGGGGAAGCGACTTTAAGCCCGATGGATCCACCTATTGCCTGTAGAATAGCACCATATTCAGGTGACCCGGGCGGATTCTTGAGGCGCATAGGATTGTAGAAAACTATATCTCCACCTGCTGAATTGGCGGAGCTACTTTCATTTGGTTGAAAAGTACGAGTGTAAGTTAGATAAGAGGATCCGGAGATTGAATTGAACTCACTTCGTGTTGTAGCAAAGATTCGAATATCTCCAGCGGTTAAGCTGGATGTGCCATTTCCAAATTGATCAATCACTTCGGAAAACTTGATGTTTGCGACGGATGACCAAGCCGATAGAGCAGCGCCAACTTCGGTCTTGAGGGTCGAGTAGATCGACGCGGTTTTGGTTCCGGAGAACCTAGATATATCGCCAAATCGAGGATGAGAGGCGTCCACCGCGTAGTTTTCGATGTCGTATCCCGGATAACTATACGTAATCATATTACCGTTAGGCGCGATGTCCCATTTTGAACCGCTGATCATCGCGTCGATCAAAGAGTTTCCACTCTTGCTGACGGTGAGCACGCCGAGGCGGTTTCCGGTGACTCCGTTTCCCATCACATTCTCCTTCAGGCGCCCATCAGCGCGAAAGACCGATCCTCAGAGCGAGAATCTACGGTAAACTTTAGT
>JBMLRS010000067.1:3743-5711 GCA_049240905.1 Elsteraceae bacterium | reverse complement strand
GGCCCCGCCCGCGATTCCTGGCGGCGGGAATGGCTCTCCGCCCACGCCGGTCCTCAGGCGCCGGAATTGATCATCTGCCGCTGCGAGGAGGTCACCCTGCATGATCTCCTGGGCGTCCGTCCGCCGCGCTACCTGAAATATGACGAGAAGAACTTCGAGAACCGCGATCTGCGCAGCCTCGCGCAGGACGGTCCGGTCAATCAGGATCAGATCAAGCGCCTGACCCGCGCCGGCATGGGCGCCTGCCAGGGCCGCCGCTGTCGGGAGCAGGTGCAGGAGCTGCTGGCCATGCAGGGCAATCAGCCGCCCTCCAGCATTCCCCTGCCCAGCTTCCGCGCGCCGCTGCGACCGATCCCCCTGTCCGTGCTGTCGGCGGCGGACGAGACGCCGGGCATGCGGGCGAACTGGTCCGGCTGGTTCGGCATCGCCGCGCAATGGATCCCGCATTGGGAGAAGGTGCCGGAAAATCCGGAATATTATGGCGGGCGCATTTTCTCGGGCGGTGAAGAATGACCTATCGGGTTGTCGTGATCGGCGGCGGGGCCACCGGGCTGTCCACCGCCTTCTGGCTGCGCCGCGAAGGCGCGGAAGTGACCGTGCTGGAGAAGGGCGTGGTCGGCTGGGAGGCCTCCGGCCGCAATGGCGGCGGCGCCTCGCATCCCTATTCGCCCTTGTTCAAGGAGGAGCAGCGGCTCTGGCCGCAGATGGATGATCTGCTGGGCTACCCCACCGAATTCCGGCCGGAGCGCATCCGCGTCGGCCTCGACCAGCCCCAGCTCGACCAGTACGCCCGCGTCTCCAACATGGCGGTCGATCAGGGCTTCCAGGTCGATAAGCTGGACGCCAAGCAGCTGAAGGAGATGGTGCCCTGGGTTCCGGACAAGGTCGCCGGCGGCCTGCATTGGCGCTGCGGCGGCCATGCCAATCCGCAGCGCACCGTGCAGGCTTACGCCTGGGCGATCCAGGATCTGGGCGGCAAGATCCAGCAGCACACCACCGTCACTGGCCTGAAGATGGCCGGCGGCAAGATCTCGGCCGTGCTGACCGACCAGGGCGAATTCGGCTGCGACGCGGTCGTGCTGGCCGCCGGCCCCCACACCGGCAAGATCGCCGCCATGGTCGGAATCAAAGTCCCGATGGCGGCGGCGCGCGCGGAAATGATCGTGACCGAACCGCTGCCCCTGATTTCGGTCGGCGGGGTGGACGGCAACGGCCTCTACGGCCGCCAGACCCAGCGCGGGAATCTGGCTTTCGGCGGCGGCCCGCATGAATGGATCGACCTTCCCGACGCCAAGACGCCCAAGGCGGTCAACTCCCCGGTCATGCGCTCGATCGGGCGACGGCTGGTGGAGATGTTCCCGAAGCTGGCCCATGTCCGCGTCATCCGCTCCTGGTCCGGGGTGATCGAGAACACGCCGGACGGAAGGCCGATCCTCGATCGGCTGACCAACCCGGACAATCTGGTGATCGCCAGCATGTCCAGCGTCGGCTTCGGCCTGTCGCCGGCTTCCGGTCGCGCGCTGATGCAGCTCGCCACCAAGGGCGCGTGCGATTTCGCCGATCTGTCGCAGCTGACCCTGGCGCGCTTCGACGATCTGGAGAAAGACTGGCAAGAAGAGAAGGGCTGGACCCCCTGGTCCCCAGCCCCGCAGGAGGCGGCGTCTTGAAGCGTTCCAACCGGCCCAACAATCGCCAGGGTTTTCAGACCCGCGCGATCCACCACGCCTACAATCCAGCCGACCATCACGGCGCGGTCGCCCCGCCGATCTACATGACCTCCACCTACGCCTTCGAGTCCGTGGCGGACGCGGAGGCGACGGCGGAGGTCGGCGGAGCCACCTACGCGCGGGAGCATAACCCAACCTCGGCGCTGCTGGAGGCGCGGATCGCCGATCTGGAAGGGACGGACGCCTGCGTGGTCGTGGGCTCCGGCATGGCGGCGGTCGGCACCCTGATGCTGTCGCTGCT
>JBMLRS010000067.1:0-3733 GCA_049240905.1 Elsteraceae bacterium | reverse complement strand
CGCTCTTGTCCCAGGGCGACCGGGTGGTCGTCCATTCCACGCTCTATTCCAACACTTTCGCGATGGCGCATGACGGCCTGCCGCGCTTCGGCATCGAAGTGGTCCCGGTCGATCTGTCCGATCCCGCCAATCTCGACGCGGCGCTGACGCCCAACACCAAGCTGGTCTATTTCGAGACCCCGGTGAACCCGACCGCGCAGACGCTCGACATCGCCGCGATAGCCGCGAGGGCTCACTCGATCGGGGCCAAGGTGGTGGTCGACAGCACCTTCGCCTCGCCAGCTCTGCAGCGGCCGGTGGAGCATGGCGCGGATCTGGTCCTGCATTCGCTCACCAAATACATCAACGGCCATGGCGACATGCTCGGTGGCGCGGTCGCCGGCGACGCCGCCACGATCGCCCGGCTGCGCGGAACCGGCCTGCGCTACATCACCGGCGCGACCCTCTCGCCGATGGCGTCCTTCCTGGCGCTCCGCGGCCTCAAGACCCTGAAGCTGCGCATGGACCGCCATGGCGAGACCGCCCTCAAGGTGGCCGAGATGCTGGAGGCGCACCCCGCCGTCGCCTGGGCGCGCTATCCCTTCCTGCGCTCCAACCCAAGTTATGAGGTTGCGAAGCGCCAGATGGCCAACGGCTCGGCCATGATGGCCTTCGGCCTGAAATCCGGTTTCGAGGGCGCGCGCGTCTTCATGGATCGCCTGACCCTGATCACCCGCGCCGTCAGCCTGGGCGACGCGGAATCCCTGATTATGCATCCCGGCAGCCTGACCAAGGCGCGTCAGAAGACCTACCCCACCGCGAAACTGGCTTTCGGCGTGACGGAGGATCTGATCCGCCTGTCCGTCGGGCTGGAGGACGCGGAAGACATTCTGGCCGATCTGGAGCAAGCGCTGCAGGGCCTGTGATGGCCCTGCCGGATCATTTGGCGCTCCTGCTGGCGACGTTTCTCCTGGCGGGTCTGGTGAAGGGCGTGACCGGATTGGGGCTGCCGACCATCGGCGTCGGGCTTTTGTCCTTGGTGATGTCGCCCGCCCAGGCCGGCGCCCTGATCCTGGTTCCGGCCTTCGTCACCAACATCTGGCAGATCCTCGCCGGACCCTCCATTCGCCTGTTGATGCGCCGGCTCTGGCCGATGCAGCTTTGCGTCTGCCTGGGCGTGGCGGCGGGCGCTCATTGGTTCGCCGGATTCAGCGCCGAAGCCGCCTCGGTCGGCCTGGGCGGCGCGCTCCTGATCTACGCCGCCGTCGGCTTGTCCCCGATGAAGCTGCCGCAGGTCCCGGCGCGCTCGGAGCCCTGGGCCGGCCCCCTGGCCGGGCTCGCGACCGGCCTGGTCACCTCCCTGACCGGCGTCTTCGTCATCCCCGCTGTGCCCTATCTCCAGGCCCTCGGCCTGAACCGCGAGGATCTGGTCCAAGCGCTCGGGATCTCCTTCACCGTCTCCACCGTCGCCCTGGCCGTCGCCCTCGGGCTCACGGGCCATTTCAGCCTGGCGGTCGCCGGCGATTCCCTCTTCGCCCTGGCGCCGGCCCTGCTCGGCATGGGCGCCGGCCAGATAATCCGCCGCAAAGTCAGCCCCGTGATTTTCCGCCGCTGCTTCTTCCTCGGCGTGCTGGCTCTCGGAGCTCATCTGGCGCTCAGGGGTTGGGTGTTTTGAGGATCGCGCCCGTTTGAGGTCTCGGCTATAGTATCGACATTGAAGAGACGGAGCAGCGCATGCCCATCAACGTCAAGAAATGGGGAAACAGCGCCGCGGTGCGCATTCCCGCCGCCGTGATGCAGGCCGCGCGCATTAATCTCGATGACGCCGTCGAGGTCCGGGAAGAGGGCGGCCGGATCGTGATCGAGCGGGTCAGAGATCCGGAAGTCGACCTCGCGGCGATGATCGCCAAGATCACGCCCGAGAACCGGCACAAGGAGAGTGATTTCGGCTCGCCCGTGGGCGCCGAGGTCTGGTGAATTGGCGTATATCCCCGACGAAGGCGATATCGTCTGGCTCGAATTCGCCCCTCAGGCCGGCAGAGAGCAAAGCGGGAGACGCCCAGCCTTGGTCCTCAGCCCAGCGAGCTACAACGGCAAAACCGGCTTGATGCTCTGCTGCCCGCTAACGACGCGGATCAAGGATTATCCGTTCGAAGTGCCGATCTCGGGCGAGCCGCGCAGCGTCGCCTTGGCGGATCACGTCAAGAACCTCGATTGGGTCGAGCGCAAGGCCAGTTTCAAGGCGCGGGCGACGGCCGGCGAGTTGTCTCAAGTACGGAGGGCCGTTCGAGCCCTGGTCGGCGAACCTTAGCGGGCGCCGATGAACTCAGCGAGGCTGCGCCACATGAACGGCGCGTTTGCGTACATCGGGAAATGGCCGCATTCGGGCACTTCGCACAGCCGCACGCCCTGTGAGGCGATATGCGGGAGATAGCTGAGGTTCGCGTTCTGCTCGCCATACATGAACATCCTGGGGCAGGGCAGGCCGAGAAATTTGTCCATCAGCGCGCCATGGTCCGACAGCTCGACCATCGAGGAGAAGATGCCGCGCACCGCGCCCGCGCGCACTTTGATGCGCAGGCTGGCGGCGTAGAGCGCGCTGCTCCAGGCCGGCGCATGGCGCGTCCGCTCGATAAATTCATCGAAGAAGGCTTCGGGATCCGGGTTCGCGTGCGCGACGATCTGCCGGCTGAGGAAGCAATCCTCCGGGGCGACATTGCCTTCGATGTCGGTGAAGCTCAGCACCCGCTCGGGATTGGCGTGGGCCAAAAGCAGCGCGCCGAGCCCGCCCATCGAGTGGCCGACCAGATGAAACCGCTCGAACCTCGCCCCGTTGATCAGCGCCAGCGCCGCCTTCACCTGAAACGGGATCGAGATCGCGGACAGATCAGCGCAGACCGTCTCCCCGCAACCAGGCGCGTCCCAGGCCAGAAAGGGCCGCCCGTCAAACGCCGGATGGCGGGCGATGTCGGCGTAATCCTCCTTGGTGGAGCCGAAGCCATGCATGAACACAACGGGAGACCGCTCGCCGGACCGCGACAACGCCGCCACGCGCAGGGTGACGCCGTCAATGGTCAGATCATGGAGGGTTTTGGAAAAGGACGTCACCGCGGCGCCTCGTCAGCTGATTTCACGCCGACGCCTAGCATTTTCAAGAACCCCTCGCCAGAGCAGTTAAGCCGTTCCGCTCAGCGAAGCTCTGCGTAGTGCGCGGGATAGAGGAGATTCTTCCGGCTGTCCTTGGGGTCGTAGACCACCGTCAGGCTGGAGAGAGTGCGCTCCCAGGCGGACGCCGCCGTCGGATCTCCTGAGCGCCCTGTGACGTAGGGGCCATAGCTGCCTTGGACGGAGACGCCCGCATCATCCACGAAACAGAAAGTAAGCCGCACAAGAGGCAATCCCCTCAAGGAGGAGTGCTTCATTTCTACCAGGGTCGCGGGCGCCGCCCTGCCAACGCGTAAAATGCGCTTTTCGCGATAGGCTCTTCCATAGAAAGGAAATACGCATAGAAAAGAAACGATCCCTGGAAATAAAATAAATGAAGATACAAAGAAAAATAAAAAACCCTCTTTGGTAAAATTTGGATTATTTTGAAATTTATCATTGATATTGATTCGAGATATGGTTGGCTTATTTTGGTAGTATAATATTTTCACACTTCCACCAACAAAAATCATAAAATTTTCTTCAATTGATATGTATCCTTTCTGTTTGATTTTCCGATTTCCTCCTTTCTCTAAGATCTCATATTCAT
>JBMLRS010000066.1:0-1268 GCA_049240905.1 Elsteraceae bacterium | reverse complement strand
CGTCACAACGCGTGACCTGCTGAAGTTCCGGGCCAGCTCAGCGATCGAGCTCGGCGACGACATCGACGCGGCGACGACTGTCCCCGGGCTTGCGCGCGCGTTCGCCAAGCTGCCCGCAATGGCGCGCGCGTTGCTGGCGGAGGAGGTCGGGGCGCGCATGATATCGGGCGTGATTGCGCGCGAGATTGGCGCGCTGACCCGGGCCGCCGCGGCGATGGCGGAGCGCGAGCTCGCGGCGGCCGGGCAGGGCGCTCCGCCCTGCTCCTACGCCGTCCTCGTTCTGGGGTCGGCGGGTCGCGGTGAGAGCCTGCTGGCGATGGACCAGGACAACGCCCTGATCTTCGAGCAAGGAGAGCCAGATGGGCCCGAGGACCGCTGGTTTCAGTCGCTCGCCGCGCGTATGACGGCGATCCTCGACGAGGTCGGCGTCCCGTTTTGCAAGGGCGGCGTCATGGCCTCGAACGCGGCGTTCCGCGGATCGCTCGCGACGTGGCGCGAACGGGTCGGAACTTGGCTCACGCGGGCGTCGCCCGAAGATCTGCTCGCGGTCGACATCCTGTTCGACTTTCGCGCGGTGCATGGTCGGCGCGCGCTGGCGGCGGCGCTGTTCACGGAAGCGTGGGCGGCGGCCGGTCGCCGGGAGTCCGGCTTTCTGAAGCAACTCGCGGAGAAAGCCGGCGAGACCGTCTCAATGGTCGGGTTTCTCGGCCGCATCCGTGTCGACAAGGACGGCCGGATCGACCTGAAGCGCGCCGTTCTCAAGGGGCTTGTCACGGCTGCGCGCGTGCTTGCGCTCCATCAGGGCGTCGCAACCCACGCGACGGCCGACCGGCTGGCCGGTTTGATCGCGCTCGGAACCATGAGCCGCGAGGATCTGAGCGCTTTGGATCAGGACCATGAACTGGTTCTGCGATTGATCCTTGATCAGCAGCTCGAGGACATCAAGGCTGGCGCGCCGCCCGACAACCGCGTCCGGCTCAGCCGGATCGGGAGGAGAGATCGCGACGCATTGAAGGACGCGCTCAACCGCCAGACCCACCTCGCCGAGATGCTCCGCTCCGCGCTCAGTTGACGCCGCCGCCATCGTCTGAACTCCCGTCAGCGATCGAACCGGGGGCGATGCTCGATCGATAGCGACGCGCCGCCGAATGGTCGCTCATCGCCCTGGCATAGAATTGCAGACGCCTGAACCAGCGCCAAACCGGTTGAGACGGATCCACCGCAAGTCCGGGCTCCTCAATCAGAGCGCGCTGCGTCGTCCGCTATAC
>JBMLRS010000065.1:0-6898 GCA_049240905.1 Elsteraceae bacterium | reverse complement strand
CGCCCCCTTGATCGTCCCCGGCGCGCTGGTCGCGGGCCTGAAGGTCGGCCGCCCCTTTATGGCCGGCGTGGACGTGTTCGAGACCGAGCCGCTGCGCGACGTCGCCGATCCGCTGCTGAACCACCCCAACGTCGTGGCCACGCCGCATATCGGCTACGTCACCCATGAAGAATGGGAGCTGCAATTCTCCGACATCTTCGACCAGATCGTCGCTTACGCGGCCGGATCGCCGATCAACATGATCAATCCGGCCGCGCAGGGAGGTTAGAGTTTTTCTGATTAAGCAGAGCTAGGAATTGGACGAGATGATCAAACTCTTTCCCTCACCCTGCGCCTGTCGAAGGGCGGGGTAGTGAAGGAAAGTATGTGAGTTTGCCCATCCTTCGACAGGCTCAGGATGAGGTTTTTATTTGTCTGCAATTAGCTTCGACTTCAGGCAGGTAAGCTCTAGCCGCCATCCAGGAACTTCATCAACTCGGCCTTCCACCATTTCGCCATGCCGGTGGTGCCATGGCCGCGCGTGTCCGGGCTGGCGGGGATCAAGTACAGCGATCCCTGTTTCACGCGGGCCAGCGCCGGGGCCATCAGGCCCAGATGCGGCGGATTGCGCTCGTCATCGGCCGCGTTGATCGCCAGCAGGCGCGCGGTAATCTTCTCCAGATGCGGCGCGGGGTTGTAATCCCGTGACGCGTCGAACTGGTAGATGATGTCGTTGGCGTCCGCGGCGCTCGTCGCGGCGAGCTGCTTCTCCACCCATTCGTCGGCTTTGGCGTTGGTGGGCGCGATCTGGTGCAGGCCCTGGTCGCCGCCGTTGGTGCCCATCTGGAAATAGGCCAGAGCCATGACCAGGCTGCGCGGCTGCTTCAGGTAGTCTCCGCCTTTCCAGTCCGCATCCAGCTTGATCATGTCGATCAGCATCCGACGGGTCATCCAGTTGCGGCCGGCCACCTCATTGGGCGTCGCCGCCATCGGGGCCAGATTGGAGACCATATCCGGATACATATAGCCCCACATCCAGACATGCATGCCGCCCATCGAGTTGCCGATCGCCAGCTTCAGCTTCTTCACCCCCAGATGCTGCACGACCAGATGCTGGCCGCGCACCATGTCCTCATAGCCGTAGCGCGGGAAGTTCATCTTCATGCCGTCGGAGGGTTTTGAGGAGCCCCCGGCCCCGATCGCGTCGGGCAGGATGATGTAGTGCTTCGCGGCGTCCAGAACCTGGCCCGGTCCGAACAGCTCGCCGCCGAAGCCGGGGTTGAGCATGCCCTTGCTGGTTCCGCCCGTGCCATGCAGCACCAGCACGGGCTCGCCGGTCGGCGCGCCCAGAGTGACGTAGGACAGCTTCAGTTCCGGCAGGGTCTGGCCGTTGCTGAATTTGAAGTCCTTCACGATGAGGCTGCCCTCGACTGGCGCGGGCGCTTGAGCGAAAGCCTGGGTCGTCAAACTGGCCGTGAGGGCGAGCGTCGCCAGGAATGTCGAGAATCTGAACATGGTTCGTTTCCTTCCCTAGGGCGCGGCGCGCACGCCTTCGTTTTCGGCTTGTTGGATCAGAAAGGCGGCGTCGGCGGGCAGCAGCGTCCGTTGCGCGACGAGGTTCTCGGTCGCCTTGCGGACGGCGACGACATAGGCCTCCTTGGTCGGATAGCGCTCTTCGATCGCGGGGCGAGGGTCGCCCGCGGCCAGCCGCTCCTCCTTGGTCTTGGCGAAGGGGATGAAGGCGCCCTGGAACAGGCAGAAGCCATCCTCGAACCGGTCCTTGCGGCCGACGTTCCAGGCCATGTAGCTGCCGATCGGCGCCTGCTGATAGACCGAGCGGATCCCGCCGATGTCGGCGCCGTCCGCGTCGGCTTGCGGCACGCGGATCCCGTAGCTCATGACCCCGGCGCGCGGCGGCTCGATCGTCACAACGCCGCTTGAGTCGCCGGCGCGATAGTCCGGGCCGAAATCCAGCACCTGCAGCGGGTTGTGATTGGCGAGGTAGCGCAGCGCCGGGCGCGGCACGCCGTCATAGTTGGTGGCGGGGATCTCCGGAATCCGCACCTGGTTCGGCGCGACCAGCGTGCCGTCCGCGATCTTCGGCGCGATGCTCGCCGGGGGCTCCTTGCCGTCCTTCACCCAGGCGACGAGCTCCAGCAGCAGGGCGCGCATCGCCCAGGTGTGCGGATTGGGGTTCGACTGCTGCACGCACATGCCGAAGGGCGGCGTCTTCGGCAGCGGCAAGGCTGGCGGGGCGTGTTGGGTGGAGGCGAGGATGAAAGTGCGGACGTTTCTGGGGTCTGGCACGTCGCGCTTGCCCAGCGGGTCGGTCAGGCCCAGCGACTGGCGGGCCTCCCAAATCTCCAACGAGGTCGCGACATGGAAGATCTTCGGGCAGGTCCCGTTGGCGCCGCAGCGGTCCAGAATGCCCTGGCGGCGGCCGGTCAGCGGGTCGAACTGCTGCGTGTAGTGAAACGGAAAATCATAGGCCGGGTAGAGATGGTCGATCTGATCGCCCCAGGCGCGGCCGGGATGGCCGAAACGCACGTTGATCGGCATCAGCCCGCCGCCGATATGCGGCTTGGCGCCGTCATAGGTGACGCGCCCCTTCTCGTCACGATTGAACCCCATATGCAGGAAGGAGCGGATGAAGCGCCCGCTCTGCGAGGTGCCGAACGTGATCGACTTGGTTCCGGCGCGATAGATCGGGTTGGCGTTTCCCGCCTCGTCGCGACGCTCGAACTTGAAGAAGGAGCCGACGTCGCGCAGGGCGGCGAAGCCGATCCCCAGCACGATCGGGTCCTTCGCCCGGTAGATCAGTTCGTAGAGTTTTCCAGGCTGGAAGCCGGCCGGCAGACAGATGCTGACGTCGCTGGGCGTCGCCTGCCCTTCGGGGCAACTGGCGAAGCTCCAGTCCGAGTTCGGGATCGCGACCCGCGGCGCGTTCTCTTTGCCGCGCACCGTCAGGGTTGGCAGGAAGCCGTCGGGCAGGGCGACGGCGTTGTTGGTGGAGACGGTCGGGTAGGCGGCGTGCGTCAGGCCGGTGAAGAAACCGGCCGACAGCGGCAGGCTCTTGGTCGGCGCGTTGACCACGATCTCGGAGCGCAGGATCCCGGTGATGGATGATCCGTCGGGGTTCTTCGCGACCGGCGCGGTCAGGCGGACCCGGTTGTTGCCGGCCACCAGATCGGCCTGCCAACCGAACCACACCATGGTGAAGCCCTGATTGAACAAGAACCCGTCGCCGCTGCTCTTCAGCGCGTTCAAATCCGCGGCGTCGCCCGGCATGCCGGCGTTGAAGTTGCGCAGCGACGTCTTGTTCCCGCGGTTGACCACCTCGATCAGCTGCACGCCGTTGCCCTTGGCGGCGTCCTTCGGGCGCAGGATCTCGATGTCCGTCACATATTCGACCAGCCCCTTGGCGTTGCGCGGCGCGAGCGCAATGTCCTGGATCAGGCTGTTGTCGGGATGCTTGGGATCCAGCGCGCCATAGGCCTTGCCGACCAGCCGCTCATAGCCGCCGGTTGGGCCGAAACTCTTGCCGTCGAAGGCGGCCTCGGTTCGGGTGATTTCGATGCGGGTGATCTTGGCGTCGGCGGCGCCGGCGATGAGCAGCGACGAGGCGGCGAGAAGCGCCGCGCCGGCGGCGCGGGATAAGGCGAGCATGATGTCCTCCCAACGGACTTATTGTTGGGAGGCAGCAGACATCTCACACGTCGGCCCGTCAATAAGCCTGACGCTTGCGGAGGCTAGAGATGGAACAGTTTGCCCGTCGCCGCCGGGACCACGCGGTCTCCAAAGGCGCGCTCCAGCGCGTTCACCGCGCGCCAGCCCGTGCAATGCGCGGTGATGATCAGCGCCAGATCGAATTGGGCCAGGTCGCGTACGGTTTCCGGAATGATCCGCTCATTGTCGCCGGAGAGATGGAGCCCGCCCATCACCGCGTAAAGCCGTTCGCCCGGAAAGCGGTTGCGCGCTTCGGTCAGCACGTTGATGACGCCAGCGTGCGAGCAGGCGGTGAAGACCACCAAGCCTTTGTCCTTCACATTGACCGCGAGGAAGCGCTCGTCCATCAGCAACTCGTCGGGCTCCCAGGAGGAGCCGTCCTCGGTGCGCCTCACCTGGCCCGGCAATCCTTGCTCGAACGGGGTCACGCGCGGGATCTCGCCGCTGACATAGAACAGATCGTCAAGAAAGGTCTGCGGTTCGGTGGTGACGATCGGATGAGCGCCGAGCGAGGCCCAGTCTTCCGGCGCTGGCACGATTTCCATGGGAAAGGGGGCGCCCTCAGGCTGCCGGCTCGCGCGTTCCCGGAACATGCCGGGATGGAGATAGAGCGGCGTAGGCGCGCCGAACTTCGCCTCCCGCATCGACTTGAAGGCGCTTGGCAGGCCGCCCGCATGGTCCCAATGCCCATGCGACAGAACCACGGCGTCGATCGTGGCGAAGTCGACGCCCAGCTTTTCGGCGTTTCGCGCCATCGCCTGCTCCTCCGGGCCGCCGTCGAACAGCACGCTTCGGGAGCGGACGTCGCTGAAGGCGGTCACGACCAGCGACAGGCCATGCGCCGCGCAGCACAGGCATGATCCGATGGTCCGGCTCATCCCCAGCTTGCGTAGCTGCCGCCATTCCGTCTTCACGAAGGTCGGGACGCTGGAGAGTGAATCGACCATGTTGTCGACCAACACCTGCACGTCGAGATGATCCGCCGTCGCTAACGCCATTCCCCGCTCCGTTCGCCGCATCAAACTAGCCGCGCGGAGCATACCCTGACGGTGCGGTAATTCACGTGGAAAATTGTTTAACAGTTTGCGACGGCGGTCACATCTGGTCGGGAAAGCGCTCCCGGATGGCCATCAGGTCATCCATGCGGCCGAACATCAGATCGATGATGTCGGGATCGAAATGCCGGCCTGATTCCGATCGCAGAAGGGCCAGGATTCTCTCCATTGGCCAGGCTTCCTTGTAACAGCGTTGACTGCCGAGCGCGTCGAACACGTCGATCGCCGCCACGATCCTGCCTTGCGGGCTGATGTCCCGGCCGGCCTTGCGGTGGGGGTAGCCGTCGCCGTCCCAGCGCTCATGATGCTCCAGCGCGATCAGCCCGCCGATCTGCAGGATCTCCTGGTCCGAACCGCACAGCAGATCATAGCCGAGCTGAGCGTGCGTCTTCATGACCTCCCATTCTTCCGGGGAATGTTTGCCCGGCTTGTTCAGAACATGGTCGGGAATGCCGACTTTCCCCACGTCATGCAGAGGGGAGGCGTGGCGCAGCACCTCCGCGTCGTGCTCGCTCATCCCGTAGGCGCGGCCGATCGCCGCCGACATATGGGCGACGCGGCGGATATGGTTCGCGGTCTCCTTCGAGCGGGATTCGACCGCCCCGCTCAGCCGATAGGCGATCTCGCGCTGGGTTTCCTCGATCGATTCCCGCAGTTGCAGGTTCTCGAAGCCCACTCCGATGTTGGTCGAGAAGATCTTGAGCAGTTTTCGGTCAAGCTCGCTCGCCTCCGCGCATCCTTCCGCGAACAGCAGCTTGGAGGAGCCGACGCCATGATAGACGCCGACGAAACGGTCGCCGAGATGCTCGGCCTCGCCGTTGGCGAACTTTTCGCGCACGAGGGCCAAGCGATCCTTGGAGAGCACCTGATGAACAGGCTTTCCCACGGCGGCGCTGAAGGCGCCGGTCGCCGCCAAGACGGACAATTCCTCGCTTTCGCGGCCGAAAGCGGCGAGGGCGTCGGCGCGCTTCGGCGGCTCGGTCGCGTACATTGATCCGTCCCGGAGATGCAGCAGAGCGTCCAGTTGATCCAGGACGCCCTCGGCGAATTTCTCGACCGACGGCAAACGGTAGAGCGCGGCGGAAGCCTCGATGATCTTCTCCAGGCCGTTCTTGCTCGCCTCGATCGCCCTCATGTCGCGGAAGGCGCGCAGGCAGGAGTAAAGAACCGTGCTCAGACGCAGCCCGGTCATCTCCGTTTTCTCGCGATAATCGTTGATGTCGTAGCGGCGGATGACGTCGGCCTCCGGGGCGACGCCAGGCTGACCGGTGCGCAGGACGATGCGAAGCATCTGGTTGTTCAGGCCCTTGCGTATCTTCGGCACGATCTCCAAGCCGGCGTTCTCGGTCTCCATCACCACGTCGAGCAACAGAACGGCCGCGTCCGGATGCGCGGCGACAAGCGACAGCGCCTCGATCGCGGAATAGGCCTGAAGGAACTCCAACTCCGCGCCGTCGAACTCGAAGTGGTTCAACGCGAAGCGCGTCACGAAATGCACCTCCGGCTCGTCGTCGGCGATGATGATCTTCCAACGCGGGCGGGGAGAGGGCGACGCCGCGTCGAACTCCGGCGACTCCTCCATAAAGATCATCTCATCCATCTCAGGGCCCTTTCGTGATGTCGTCGCTCGCCGCACCGCAAGGTCGCGGCCAGAAGCCTCCTGTTCGTCGAATCAATAGTTTAGCGCGCGCGCGCAGCCAGCGCCGGGTTCGCATTCGCAATTTGCGAAGCGCATTGCGCCGGCGGCCGGCGCGTTGCGACAGGGCGCCCGTCGGAGAGGGGGAGCGGCGTCCTGGCGACGCTCGCCTCCTATCGCGCGCCGTCGCGCCGTGCGTCGCGTTTTGCAATCGCGAATAGACCGAAAATGACATTTTGCAAGGAGGATCGAAGCCCGCAGCGACCGCTCAAGCCTCTCTAAGTAATTGAGTATAATAGAAAAAGGCAGGATCGGCAGATTCATCCAGGACGTGCGCGCCTCTGGCCCGATTGCCGCAATCGGGGGGCGACGATCCGACGCTCAAGCGTTGGGAGCCGGTCGTCGCGTCAGGGGACGTCGATGAGTTGAGGCTCGGAGGGTGAAGCGTGAAGATCAGAATGCAACTGCTGTCGCTGGTTGGCCTGCTGTTCGTGTGCCTGAG